>JAIFMT010000039.1 GCA_020048295.1 Rhodoferax sp. | reverse complement strand
TCGATGGCCGCATGACGCTGGGCGATCTGGTGATGGTCAACGCCTTCATGATCCAGCTCTACATTCCGCTGGGTTTTTTGGGCGTGTTGTATCGCTCCATCAAGCAAAGTCTGATTGAGCTGGAGAAGATGTTTGCCCTGTTGGACCGCGACTGCGAGGTAGCGGATGTGTCGGATGCGCCGGCTTTGCAGCTGGGTGAGGGCGCGGCCAGCGTGGCGTTCAAGCAGGTGTCCTTTGCCTACGACCCGACGCGGCCGATCCTGCACGACATCAGCTTTGACATACCGGCGGGCAAAACAGTGGCGGTGGTGGGACCGTCGGGTTCGGGCAAATCAACGCTGGCGCGGCTGCTGTACCGCTTTTACGATGTGCAGCAGGGGCAGATTCTGATCGCAGGGCAGGACATCCGCCAGGTCACGCAGGCCAGTGTGCGCGCGGTGATCGGCATCGTGCCGCAAGATACCGTGCTGTTCAACGACACCGTGGCCTACAACATTGCCTATGGCCGCCCAGGTGCCAGTCGCGCCGAGGTCGAGGCGGCCGCGCGTGCTGCACACATCCACAACTTCATTGCGTCAACGCCCAAGGGCTACGACACCATGGTTGGCGAGCGCGGCCTGAAACTCTCTGGCGGCGAAAAGCAGCGCGTGGCGATTGCCCGCACGCTGCTGAAAAACCCGCCGATCCTGATTTTTGACGAAGCCACGTCAGCGTTGGACTCGGCCAACGAGCGCGCCATCCAGGCCGAGCTGCAAAGCGTGGCGCAAAACAAGACCACGTTGGTGATCGCCCACCGCCTGTCAACCGTGGTCGATGCCCACGAGATTCTGGTGATGGAGGCCGGCCGCATTCTGGAGCGCGGCACTCACGCCGCGCTGCTGGCTGCCAATGGCCGTTACGCCGAGATGTGGGCGTTGCAGCAGAGTAGTGAATGATAAGAGTCTTTTAGGCCTCTAGCCCATATCTACAAAGCGCTGATAGCTATGTAATATGTAGTATTATCAGGGCGATGGTTTGGCTTGCACTGGGAAATCCGTTGGCCGGTTTGGCTACACCTGCATGTTCATGATGTCGGTATAGGCCTGCACCATGCGATTGCGCACATGCAGCGTGGCCTGAAAGCCGATTTGTGCCTTTTGAATGGCCACCATGGTTTCTTCCAGGCTGACCTTGGGGTTTTCCAGTTGCACCTCGTGCTGTAGCTTGGTGGCGGTGTTTTGCGCCGCGCTGACTGAATTGAGTGCGCTTTTCAGGGCCCCGGAAAAACCGCCCGACTCGGCACCACCGACTGCGCCCTTGGCCAGGCTGGCAGACAGATTGGGGCGTACCGCAACCGGTGTCGTCGTGGGAGAGAGTCTGAGGTTCATGGTGGTTAGGGTCCCAAAAAGTTGGGATGGACGGATGCTAAAACGCGTTCTGGAAAACATGAATTTGAAGTAAGGGGTAAAAGCCGCTCTTTTCAGCCTCATGTTTTGCGGCCAGGCCCAAATAATCATCGGCATTCAAGCTGCACCACGCACCCTTGCCATGGAAGAACCTCATGTCTGCCGCCGCCACCCTTACCGCCATTCCTGTCAACCCTAGCTTTGGCCAGCGCCTGGCCAATCTGGACCGGGCCCAGCGCGTGCGTCTGGGCGTGGGCATTGTGCTGTTTCTGGCGATTGGCATCATCGGGCTGGTGATGGGCCGCCAGGCCGAATGGCGCGTGCTGTATGCCAATTTGCCCGACAAGGACGGCGGGGCCATCGTGGCCCAGCTGTCGCAAATGAATGTGCCCTATCAATATGCGGCAGGTGGCGGGGCGATTCTGGTGCCGGCCAACATGGTTTATGACACACGGCTGAAGCTGGCCTCGCAAGGTCTGCCCAAAGGTTCGGTGACGGGTTTTGAGCTGATGGACAGCGCCAACCGCTTTGGCATGACGCAGTTTCAGGAGCGGTTGACGTTTCAGCGTGGGTTAGAGGGTGAGTTGACGCGCTCGATCCAGGCGCTGTCGTCGGTGGCCAATGCCCGGGTGCACCTGGCACTGCCCAATCAAAACGGGTTTTTTCGGGACCAGCAAAAGGCGTCGGCTTCGGTGCTGCTGACGCTCAACGGCGGCCACACGCTGGACCGCGGGCAGATTGCCGGCATCATTCACCTGGTGGCCTCCAGCGTGCCCGAGATGGACCCCAAAGCGGTCAGCGTGCTTGACGATACGGGCAAGTTGCTGTCCACACCCCCGGAAGGCGAGAACGGCCAGGGTGGCGATGCCCAGCAGATGCAGTATGTGCAGCAAATTGAGCAGCTTTACAGCCAGCGCATTCTGGATATTCTGGAGCCCGTGGTCGGGCGCAACAACATTCGCGCGCAGGTGACTGCCGAGCTGGATTTTTCGCAGACCGAATCGACGTCCGAGCTGTTCAAGCCAAACCAGACGCCGGACGCCACCGCCATCCGCAGCCAGCAGTTGCTCGAAAGCGGTCCGGGCGCCGGCACCGCAACCCCCACAGGGGTGCCGGGTGCCACCACCAATCAGCCTCCGGGCCCGACCACAGCACCGATCAATGGCAATGCCCAGGCGCTGGCGGCAGCTGGCGCGGCCTCAGGCACGGGCAACGGCCGGCGTGAGTCGATCATCAATTACGAGGTGGACAAGACCGTGCGTGTGGTGCGCGGCAGCACCGGCATGATCAAGCGCGTCAGTGCTGCCGTGGTGCTCAATCATCGGACCACCACCGATGCCAAGGGCAAGACCACCACTGCCGCCATCAGCGATGCCGAGCTGGAAAAGCTCACCGCGCTGGTGCGTGAAACCATTGGCTTTAGCAAGGACCGGGGCGACACCGTGAATGTGGTAACCACGCCCTTTACCATCGAGAAGCAGACCGTGGTGGATGTGCCGCTGTGGCAGCAGCCGCAGGTGCTGGACCTGGCGCGCAGCTTGGCTTGGCCACTTGGGACCTTGCTGTTTGGTGCCTTGGTGTTGATGGGCGCGGTGCGCCCGGCGCTCAAAGTCATGGCCCAACCGGTGACGATCAGCCAGACACCGTCTGTCGGTGCGCTGGACGCGCTGGAGTCTGAAGAGCCCGATCGTCCGCTGCTGACCGGTCCGAGCTCGGCCAGCAACCAGCCTGCCGAACCGAGCGCCGGCGACATCGCGCTGGAAGAAGCGCGTAAATTAACCCGTGACAACCCCGCAGCAGTTGCTAATATCGTCAAAACCTGGATCAACGGCGAGGCTCCCGCATGAGGCGGCGGCACCGATATTTGACCGGGAATTGAACCGAAAGCAAAGATCATGGCGCAAACTGACGGACTTGAAGACGCTGCCATCCTGATGATGTCACTGGGTGAGGCCGAGGCCTCGGAAGTGTTCAAGCATTTGTCGCCCAAGGAGGTGCAAAAGCTCGGCGAGGCGATTGCCAAGACCAAGACCATCACCCGCGAAAAGGTCAACGAGGTGGTGGACAAGTTCACCGGCATTGCCGCCGCGCAAAGCTTGCTGGTGTCGAATTCAGGCGACTATGTGCGCTCGGTGCTCAAGCGGGCGCTGGGTGACGACAAGGCGGCGCTGTTGATCGACCGGATTTTGCAGGGCGGCGACGTGTCGGGCATCGAGAGCCTGAAGTGGATGGAGCCCAGTAGCGTGGCTGAATTGCTGCGCAACGAACACCCGCAAATTGTCGCCGCCATTCTGGTGCACCTGGATTTTGACCAGGCCGCCGATATTCTGAAGTTTTTCAATGAACGCCAGCGCAACGAGGTGATGCTGCGGGTGGCGACCATGGAAGGTATCCAGCCGTCGGCGCTGAAAGATTTGAACGAGGTACTGTTCAAGGTGTTGGCCGGTGGCGACAAGATGCGCAAGTCGTCGCTGGGTGGCATCAAGGCGGCGGCTGAGATGATCAACCTGATGGGCACCGCCATTGAAGGCACGGTGATCGAGTCGATTCGCAACCACGACCCGGACCTGGCGCAAAAGATCATGGACAAGATGTTTGTGTTTGACGATGTGATCAAGCTCGATGACAAGTCGATCCAGACGGTGCTGAAAGAAGTGTCGAGCGACGTGCTGATCGTGGCACTCAAGGGCGCGCAGCCCGAGCTCAAGGAGAAATTCTTGTCCAACATGTCCTCGCGTGCGGCCGAGTCGCTGCGCGAAGACCTGGAGTCGCGCGGCCCGATGCGCCTGTCAGAGGTCGAGGCGCAGCAAAAGGAAATCTTGAAGACCGTGCGCCGACTGGCCGACGAAGGCGTCATCGTCATTGGCGGCGGCGCTGACGATGCCATGGTATGACGATGCGCAATTACGACCGTTTTATTCCCGGCGAGGAAATCCAGGCCGTGGAGCAATGGCGCTTTGGCTCGATTGACACGGCCGCCCAACTGCGCGCGGCGCAACTCAAGGAGCGTGCCGCACAAGACGATGCCGTGCAAGCCGAAGTGGCCCGCCAGCAGGCGTTTCAGGAAGGTTTCACGCAAGGCATCGAACAAGGGAGAGCGCAGGCGCAGGTTGAGATGGAGCGGCAAATGCAGGCGTTTCTGGACAACCAGGCCAAACAGGCTGGCGAGCGGTTGGCAGCATTGTTTGCTTCGGCGCAAGCCGAGTTGCTACAGGCCGAGCAAGCCATGGCGCAACAGGTGCTTGGTTTGTCCTGCGAACTGGCGCGCCAGGTCGTGAAACAGGAACTCACCGTCAATCCGAACGCCGCGCTGCCGGTGCTGCGCGAAGCCTTGGCGCTGCTGGGTGCCGATTGCAAGGCGGCCGTGGTCAAGATGCATCCGCTGGATGTGGATGCGCTGGGGGAGCAGATTCAGTCAGAGTTCATCGGTGTGGCCTTGAGTCTGCGTGCTGATGTAAGTGTGCAGCAGGGCGGCTGTGTGGTCGAGTCCGCCGGCATGGTGGTGGATGCCACGGTGGCCAAACGCTGGCAGCGGACGGTGGCCAGCCTGGGTTTGCGCAGTGTCTGGGAGACGCCTGATGAGCACGGCTGAACTGGCCCCCAAGTGGCAGTCTTTTTTGGCGGATGCGCAAAAACGCGTGCAAGCCGCCAACACGCTGGAGGTGCGCGGCACGCTGACACGGCTGACCGGGCTGGTGCTGGAGGCCGTCGGCATCCGCGTGCCCGTGGGCTCGCAGTGTCTGGTGACGATGAAGTCGCAGCCGCCGGTGCTGACCGAGGTGGTGGGTTTTTCCAATGACCGGGCTTTTTTGATGCCGGCGGGTGACGTGCATGGCCTCTCCAGTGGGGCCAGCGTTGAGCCAGCGCCGGCGTACGTGGCGGTGCCCCGACTCGGTGAGCGTCGCCACGCGGAACGGGTGTTTGGCCAGGGCGTGCTGCGACTGCCACTGGGCGACGGCTTGCTGGGCCGGGTGGTGGATGCGCAGGGCGCACCGATGGATTACATGGGGCCGATTGCCGATGTGCAGTCGGTGCCGCTGGACCGCAAGCCCATCAACGCGATGGACCGGGCCCCGGTGCGCGAGCCGCTCGACACCGGCATTCGCGCCATTAACGCGCTGCTGACGGTCGGGCGGGGTCAGCGGCTTGGGCTGTTTGCCGGCTCAGGCGTGGGCAAGAGCGTGCTGCTGGGCATGATGGCCCGCTACACGCAGGCCGACGTGATTGTGGTGGGCCTGATTGGTGAGCGCGGCCGTGAGGTCAAGGAGTTTATTGAGGATATTTTGGGTGATGCCGGGCGCGCCCGTTCAGTGGTGGTGGCCGCTCCGGGTGATGCACCGCCGCTGCTGCGCATGCAGGGAGCAGCCTACGCCACAGCGATTGCAGAGAATTTTCGCGACAAGGGCAAACATGTGCTGCTGTTGATGGATTCGCTCACCCGTTACGCCATGGCGCAGCGCGAAATTGCGCTGGCAATTGGCGAGCCACCCGCCACCAAGGGCTATCCGCCGTCGTGTTTTGCCAAATTGCCCCAACTGGTGGAGCGCAGCGGCAACGGGCTGCACGGTGTGGGCTCGATCACCGCGTTTTATACCGTGCTGTCCGAGGGCGATGACCAGCAGGACCCGATCGCTGATGCGGCGCGGGCCATTTTGGACGGCCACATTGTGCTGTCGCGCGAACTGGCAGAAGCCGGCCACTTTCCGGCCATTGACATCGAGCAGTCAGCTTCGCGGGTGATGCACAACGTGATCTCGCGCGAGCATTTTGACCTGGCCAAGAATTTCAAGGCGGTGTATTCGCGCTATGAAAAGGGCCGTGACCTGATCCAGATTGGCGCTTATGTCAACGGCTCGGACAGATCTCTGGACGAAGCCATTGCCCTGCATGACCCGATGACGCGGTTTTTGCAGCAGGACATGTTTGAGTCGGCCACGATGGATGGCAGTGTGCGTGACATGCGTGCGGCGCAGACCTTGCCGCGCGCCGGACGCTGAACCTATTTGATCGCGAGTGTGCACCATGGCTGACTTTCGAAGTCTTGTTTTGGCGATTGAGCTGGCAGGCGTCAAGCGCGACCAGGCGATGGCGCAATTGCAGGAAATGCAGCGCGCCTACGCTCATGCGCAGGAACAGATGAAGCAACTGCAGCAGTACGCGCAGGAAACCGATCAGCGCTGGACGCAGGGCGCTCAGCGCATCACCACACCCGAGCTGCTGCATCACCAATACCAGTTCATGGGACGGTTGACACAAGCGATTGGATTGCAACAGGGCGTATTGGCCAACACCCTGCGTCAGGTGGATGCCGCCAAGCAGGTGGTGGTGCAGGCAGAGTTGCGATTGGCCAGCCTGAAACAGGTGCTGACTGCACGCCAGGAGGCGCGGGTGGCCCTGAAGCAGCGACAGGAGCAAAAACAGATGGACGAGTTTGCCGCCCAGATGACCTTGCGCCAACAGCGAAACGAATTGGAGAATAGTCAATGAACATCGAAACCCACAGCGCGACATCCAGCCATAAGTCGGTGGCGGGCGCAGACCGCAAAAAGGCCGGTATGGCCGAGGCTGTCGGCGGGGATGCGACGTCCGGCTTTGCCTTGTTGATGGGCATGCTGGCAGCATCGGATGGTGCAACCAGCAGTACCGTTGAGAGCGCTTTGGGTGACACGCTTGCCTGCCCTGCCGCCGTCAGCGAGGGTGGTTTGTCGGCTGTCGGCAATCTGCCGGTCTTGCAAAATAATTCTTATCAAAATATGCCTACAGCACAGGTTGGATATGCGCTGCCAGCTAGCAATTTGAAAGCCTTGGTTGGTCTGGACGATGCGCCGCCGCAACCGGCAACCGGCCAGTTTGCCAGCCGCAGTGGCTTGACCCTGAATGCCAATGGCACCTTGCAGCGGGGCAACGGACTCACGGCGCTGCTCGGACATCTGCAACAGAGTGACAACAATGGTCTTCTAGACCAGGCAGAGTCTGCCCTGACAGATATAAATTTGCCATTCTCGCCGAGTCAGCAGGCAGAGAGCCTGACGCGCGGCAGTCGTTTGCCGATCCGCAGCAGTGACCTGGTGCCGGCTACAACGCTTGTCGCTGGCGCCCAAATGCAGCCCGTGGCAACGCCAGCCACGAACGCAGCTCTGGTGTCTGGCGCAAGTCTTGTTGCTGGCGCGCAAAGGCAGCCCATGGCAGCGGCAGCCTTGAGCGCCTCGCTGATGCCGGGCGCAAGTCTAGTTGCTGGCGCGCAAATGCAGCCCGTGGCAGCGCCAGCCACGAACGCAGTGCTGGTGTCTGGCGCAAGTCTTGTCGCTGGCGCGCAAACGCAGCCCTTGGCAGCGGCAGCAACGAATGCCGTGCTGGTGCCGAGCGCAAGTCTTGTTGCCAGCGCGCAAATGCAGCCCGTGGCAGAACCAGCCACGAATGCCGTGCCACTGCCTCAAGCAAGTTTGGCGACGGGTGAGAAGGGGCCTTTGGCAAGCATCCTAGTGGGCGCTGCGCACTCTGGGAGCTTGGCGACATCCGATGCTCGCAATGGCAAGGCTGGGGCCTGGTCAGATACCGCATTGGGTGCGGCTGCATCGCCTGGCACGGCGCAGCCCAAGTTGTCGACTGATATCAGCAGTGGAGGGCATGGCCCGACCTTGAGACCTGCGCCGGCTGAACTGAAGGAGGTCAAGGTGATGCCAGCGACGGTGGACCTGGCCACCAGGGTCGAAGCCAACAGCACATTGGTGCTGGCGGGCAGTAGCGCGGACGGTGTGTTGAGAACGCAGGAGCGCCTGGCGACCAGGTCGTCGGTGTCTCGGTCTGGCGATGCCAATGATGGAGCATTTGGCTTGGCATCTGGGGTCAATGCACGCGCCGACGCGCCCTATCAGATTGAGGCCGCTGCGGCTGCCGTGCCTGACTCTGCCATCGCCGAGACGGTGAGCTATTGGGTCACCCAGGGCGTGCAGAATGCCGAACTGACGCTGGACGGTTTTGGCAGCGACCCGGTGGAGGTGAGCATTTCGCTCAACGGTGATCAGGCGCACATTGACTTCCGCACCAATCAAGCCGATGTTCGGCAGGCGCTGGAAGCTGCTACGGCCGATCTGCGGGATTCGCTCTCAGGTCAGGGGTTGCAATTGGCCGGCGTATCAGTCGGCACGTCAGGCAGCCGCAATGAACAGGGCAACGCGCAACCATCGAGTCCAGGAACAAGACAAGTTGAGGCGCAGGCGGAGCCGACACCCGCACCTGCGCAGCGTCGCAGCATCAACGCGTCGGTAGGACAGTCGCTGGACTTGTTTGTGTGATTTAGACTCGACAGATCTGTAAGACAGGAGAAGCCAGGTTTTTGGCGGGCAGATCGCTCTGTAATATCTGTCTGAATGCTCAATAATGATCTTAATCTGAAGTACCAAAGGAAACATCATGGCCGCCAAACCAGAAGAGGCTGAAGCCAAGCCACCTGCCAAAAGCAAGAAAATGCTGATCATCATCATCGGTGTGGTGCTGGTGTTGCTGCTGGGTGGAGGCGGTGCCTTCTTTTTCATCAGCAAGCAGCGCGCCGCCGCCGCCGCCGAGGAAGAAGGGGGCGGCGAGCCTGCAGCCGCTCACGCGCCGGCTGCCGATCACGGCGCCAAGACCCCGCCCGTCTATTTGCCGATGGACAACCTGGTGGTGAATCTGGCTGACCCGGGTGGTGAGCGGGTGGCTCAGGTGGGTATTACGCTGGAAGTCACTGACGCACATGCAGCCGACACGGTTAAAACCTATATGCCCGCGATCCGCAGTGGTGTACTGATGCTGTTGTCGCAGCGCACGTCGCAAGACCTGCTGTCGCCTGAAGGCAAACAGAAGCTGATCGACGACATCTTGCGCGAAGCATCGGTGCCGTTTGGTGGCGGCGAAGACCATGAGGAGGAGGCGGCCACGGCGAAGAAAAAAACCAAAAAGAAAGCCGTTGTGCAGTATCCGGTGGTTGGTGTGTTATTTTCCAGTCTGATCGTGCAGTGAGGCGGTGGTGCGCAGGCCATGAGTGAATCGTTCCTATCCCAGGAAGAGGTTGATGCCCTGCTGGAGGGGGTCACGGGTGAGAGTCAGAAGCTGGCCGAGGAGGTCACCGAGAGTGGCGAAGTTCGGCCCTACAACATTTCAAGTCAGGAGCGGATTGTTCGTGGGCGCATGCCCACCATGGAAATCGTGAATGAGCGGTTTGCCCGCAATCTGCGGGTCGGTTTGTTCAACTTCATCCGCCGCAGCCCTGAAATTTCTGTGGGGCCGGTGACGGTACAGCGCTACAGTGCCTTTCTGCGTGAACTGGCCGTACCTACCAACTTCAATATTGTGGCGATACGGCCGCTGCGTGGTAGCGGTTTGGTGGTCTGCGAGCCGGCGCTGGTGTTTGGCGTGATTGAGTCCTTGTATGGCGGCATCGGCAAGTTTCAGACACGTATCGAAGGACGGGATTTCTCGGCGACCGAGCAGCGGGTCATCAACCGGTTGGTGGATGTGGTGACCGATGAATACAAAAAAGCCTGGGTCGGCATTTATCCGCTGGAACTGGACTACCAACGCTCGGAAATGCAGCCCCAGTTTGCCAATATTGCGACACCTAGCGAAATTGTGGTCTCCACCTCGTTTCAGCTTGAGATTGGTGAAATCACCGGGGCAATCCATTTTTGTTTTCCCTATGCGACGCTGGAACCCATACGCGACGTGCTGTATTCCTCCACGCAGGGCGACTCCATTGAGGTTGATCGGCGCTGGGTGAATGTGCTGACGCAGGAAATCCAGGCAGCCGAGGTGGTTTTAGTGGCAGAACTGGCGCACGCCGATGCAACCATTGAGCAATTGCTGGCCATGAAGCCCGGGGATTTTATTGAACTCGACCGCAAGCCACGGGTGCAGGCAACAGTGGATGGGGTGCCCATTTTTGAGTGTCAGTACGGTACGCACAATGCCAAATACGCGCTGAAAATCGAGCGCTGCTTGCGCAACAATGACCTCAACTGGAAAGGTGAACAACATGGCAATTGATGAACCCCCGGCAGAAGACGACGGCCTGGCTGACTGGGCCGAAGCGCTGCTGGAGCAAAAGAGTTCCGAGGCATCCCCAGCGCCTGAGCCTGGCGGCGTGTTGACGGGCGACTCGCAGCGGTCGTTTTCAGGTGGCAATGACACGCAGATCAACGACATCAATCGGGTGCTGGATATTCCGGTGCTGCTCTCGGTTGAGTTGGGGCGCACCAAGGTGCCGATCAAGCATATTTTGCAGTTGGGTCAGGGTTCTGTGGTCGAACTCGATGCGCTGGCCGGTGAGCCGATGGACGTGCTGGTCAATGGCTACTTGATTGCACAGGGCGAGGTGGTGGTGGTGAACGACAAATTTGGTATTCGCCTGACTGACGTGGTGACGCCCTCTGAGCGACTGCGCCGCGTCAGCAAGGGTTGAACGGTGATGTCCCAGGCCTGGTTACTGGTTATCGTGTTTGTTGTGGTGCTGGCGTTGATTCCCGTTTCCTTGAGATGGTTGCAGCGACGCCTGGGGGCAGGCGGGACGAGTGCATCGGCTCCGCTGCGCATCGTCGCTGCGGTAGGCGTGGGTCCGCATCAGCGGGTGGTGACCGTTGAGGTAGGCCCTGAAGGTGCGCGCACCTGGCTCACATTGGGGGTGACGGGGCAGTCGATTACGTGTTTGCATACAGCCGCTGCTGTGCCACAGACAATGCCAAAGTTAGCGTCGCCCGGCCCAGGTCCAATGACCAAAGAGACTTGAATGTTGAATATCAACAATGGCATGATGTCATTGCACAGGTTGCCCAGGATGGTGCTGGTGGCAGGCTTGCTGCTGATGAATTCATACAGCCTGGCACAGGGTACGGCTGGCACGGCACAATTGCCGTTGCTGGTGGGGACAGGCAGTGCTGGCACGAGTTTTTCTGTGCCGGTTCAAACCTTGCTGTTTTTCACGGCGCTGTCGTTTTTGCCGGCGATTTTGCTGATGATGACGGGCTTTACCCGCATCGTGATCGTGTTGTCCTTGCTGCGCCAAGCGCTGGGTACGCAGGCCGTGCCACCGAACCAGGTGGTGGTCGGGTTGTCACTTTTTCTGACGATGTTTGTCATGGGGCCAACGCTCGACACTGTCTATAACGAGGCCTACGTGCCCTATAACAACAACACTTTGCCGTTCGAGCAGGCGCTGGCCAAGGCCGAGGTACCGATGCGCTCGTTCATGAGCAAGCAGACACGACAGTCGGACTTGGCATTGTTTGTCAAGCTGGCCAAGCTCGACCCGGCCACCGACGCGGTCAAGGCCCCGATGCGGGTGCTGGTCCCAGCCTTTGTGACCAGCGAACTGAAATCCGCGTTCCAGATTGGTTTCATGATCTTCATTCCCTTTTTGGTGATCGACATTGTCGTGGCCAGTGTCTTGATGTCCCTGGGCATGATGATGCTGTCGCCGGTTCTGGTGGCGCTGCCGTTCAAGTTGATGATTTTTGTGTTGGCGGATGGCTGGAACTTGCTGATGGGTTCGTTGGCCGCCAGCTTTGTGACCTGAGGGGGCGACATGAATGCGCAATTGGTGTTGTCAATGGGACAGGAAGCACTGTGGATGCTTTTAATGGTTTCGGCGCCGGTGCTGGGTGTGGTTTTGGTGGTTGGCCTGGTCGTCAGCCTGTTTCAAGCCGTGACCCAGATCAATGAAGCGACGCTGGCGTTTGTCCCCAAATTGATTGCGGCAATGGCGGTGTTTGCCCTGGCGGGTCCGTGGATGTTGAACGTTCTGGTGGACTACATCCGGCGCACGCTTGAGGCCATTCCTGCGGCTGTGATGTGACTCGGCGGGATTGTGATTACATTCACTGAGGCCCAACTGATGGCCTGGCTGTCACCCATGGTGTGGCCATTTTTGCGGGTGCTGGCGATGTTCACTTCGGCTCCGGTGTTTTCTTCACGGTCATTTCCAACGAGGGCACGCATTGCGCTGGCATTTTTTGTGGCATTGGCGGCGCAACCCTTTTTGGGGACGCAGCCGATGATCAGCATCGGCAGCCCGGACGCTGCGGGTGCCGTTGTTCAGCAGGTTGGCGTCGGCCTGGCCATGGGGTTTGTGATTCGGCTGGTTTTTGCCTCCGTGGAACTGGCCGGTGAGGTGATCGGGTTTCAGATGGGCCTGAACTTTGCGTCATTTTTTGATCCGACACTCAATTCCCAAACCAGTGCAGTGGCGGGTTTTTTCGGGAAGATGGCATCTTTCATGTTTGTCGTGATGAACGGCCACTTGTTGCTGTTGCTGGCGGTCATCAATAGTTTCAAGGCATTTCCAGTGGATCAGAATTTTCTACAAGCCGCCAGTCAGATGAAGGTGCTGGAACTGGGCGCGGACCTGTTTGCCAGTGGCTTCTGGATGGCCTTGCCGATGGTGGGCATGTTGATGTTCACCAATCTGGCGTTGGGAATTGTGTCGCGGGTCGCACCTCAGATGAACATTTATGCGATCGGCTTTCCGATTACCCTGACGGTCGGATTGGTTGGAATGGCGGCAACGCTGCCAATGCTGGATCAGCCTTTCATGGCTCTGATGACGCGTGCCATTGATATTTTTGCGGTGATTTAGAAGCAGTTCAGACCAGTCCATTGCGAATTGCATACACGGTCAGCTCAGAATTGTTGGCAAGCTTGAGCTTTTCCAGCACACGTGCACGATAGACGCTGACAGTTTTTGGGCTGAGCATCAGTTCGTGCGCGATGTCTGAGAGCTTTTTTCCGGAGGCAATCTTCAGCAAGGTTTGTAGCTCTCGCTCGGACAAGCTGGCATGCAGGCTGGTGTTTTCCGGGGTGCTCAGGTTGTCCACCAGCATCTGCGCCACATTTTGAGTGACATATTTTCTGCCCTGGGCCACGGTGCGAACGGCCACGACCAAGTCTGCCGGGTCGCCTGACTTGTTCAAATAGCCTTGTGCACCTGCCTTCAGACAGCGAATGGCGTATTGATCTTCAGGGTACATGGACACCATCAGCACCTTGATGGGTGAATCTGCCTCACGCAGGCTGGCCAACACCTCCAGCCCACCGCGTCCAGGCAGGTTGATATCAAGTACCAGGACATCGCAGGGGTGTGTTCGAATGGCATCGCGCACCTCGGCGTAACTGCCGGCTTCTGCAGTCACCTGAATATCAACGGCTTCCGTCAAGGTGTCGCGGATGCCACGCCGGATCATGGCATGGTCATCACACAAAATTACGCGAATCATCGGACTGTTGCTCCATTTGCAAGTTTTCTGAGTGGCACAAGGGCACCGACAGGGTAACTGCCAGGCCGGTCCCGGCGGTGGAACTGATGTCCACCCAACCATCGACGGTTCTGGCGCGCTCTTTGAGCCCGCGCAAGCCAAAACTCTTGGGCTTGGCTAAATCAAGTGAGGTGGCTCCCTTGCCGTTGTCCGATATCTCCAGGGTCAGCACATTTTCATCTTCGGAGAGGTCAATTTTGACGAGAGAGCATTGTGCATGCTTCGCAATATTGGTCAGCGCTTCTTGTGCCGTCCGGTACGCCACCAACTGGACTGCCTTTGGCAAAGGTGCAATTTGCCTTGGCGCACGGACGATGGTGTCAATTTTGGTTCTCTTCATGAAATCGGTGACTAGCCAATGCAGTGCGGCCAGCAAGCCTTGGTCCAGGATAGCAGGCCGAAGGTTCATCATGATTCGTTGACTGGCTTCCACCGCGTGTTGCAGCATTTCAGTGGCCGCCTTGACGTGTGAAATTGTGGCGGTATGGGTACTATGGCGTTCAATCCACGCCAGATCGAATCGGATGGCTGCCAGTGATCCGCCAATATCGTCGTGAATTTCACGTGCAATGGCTGCCCGTTCCTGTTCAATCGTGGTTTGAAGGTGCTCGGAAAAACTTGCCAATCGCTTTTCTGACAGGGCGAGTTCCTGGTCAGCCTGTTCCTTCAACAGAACGATCTTGTGCATTTCAACCGCGCGTTGAATGACATGTCTGAGTTTGCCCAGGTCGGTTTTGGGCAAATAGTCACTAATGCCGGCTTTGATGGCCTGGACCGCTGCGGTTTCGCCGATCGCGCCTGAGAGCAGGACAAAGGGAAATCGCAGTCCATTGTCTTGCATCAATTGCCAGGCATCCAGCGCGGTAAAGCCGCCCAGTCTGTAATCTGCCAGCACCACGTTGAAATGGTTTCGCCGCAAGGCGTTGGCAAACGCGCTGAGCGTTTCGACCCGAACAATTTCGTTGATGCCATCCGATTTACCCAACTCGCGTTTGACCAACAGGTGATCTTGTTCAGAGTCCTCCAGATGCAAAATGCACAATGGTGGTGGCGTTTCAAATTTGTGAGTCATGATTAGCGCTATGATTGTTTGTTGTACTACACCGGATTGCTTTGCGATGACCTAGCAGAGAGTTTTTCCCCAATGTCTCACGAGCCAACATTTTCTCCACCGACAGTCAAATTGCCGGTCATGTTAGTCGCTGAAGTGCAGGACTCGCTGCTGGTTGTCGTGCATGATTTGAAACGCCTTGATGGTCTGCTAGCCAACGCCATGGAGAACTTGATGGAGCGATTCACTGTAGCCAGTGAAAATTTGTCATCACCCATGTTGTCAGATATTGAAGGTTTGCGACAGGTGCGGCTCGTATTGCGGTCTGCCGTGACTGAACTGCAGTTCCAGGATATGGCTTCCCAATTGATTGGACATACCTCCAAGGTGCTGCAGGGCTGTGCCTATCGGCTTGCAGCAGATGCCATGGGTGTCGAAGACGGCGAGGCGGTTCCTTTTGTTGAAGAGGTTCCAGATCGACCCAATCCAGTGACACAGGATGAAATGCAAGCTGGATCGATTGAGCTTTTTTAACATGTTCAAATATCTAGTAGTTGAAATAGTCGGAGTTGTTCATGCCAGTAATACTCACTGTTGATGATTCACCGTCGATGCGCAAGATGGTGTCATTTACGCTGGTTGGTGCCGGCTATCAGGTCGTTGAAGCGGTTGATGGGATTGATGCCATCGAGAAGGCGCACACGCAAGCATTTGACCTTGTTTTGACTGATCAAAACATGCCTCGACTCGATGGATTGGGCTTGACCAGGAAATTGCGTGAAAGTCCCCAATTTAAGACAGTGCCAATATTGATGCTGACGACGGAGTCCAGTGATTTGATGAAGCAGGCAGGACGGGCTGCCGGTGCGACGGGTTGGTTGGTCAAGCCTTTCGATCCTGCGCGACTGATAGAAGTCATCAAAAAAGTGATCAAGTAAACGGTATTTTTTGCAATACACACAAGAGTTGAACTCAGGAGAATTTCATGGCGGAAGTGCATCATGAGGCTGGCGGATCAGGAGCTGACTTTGACCTGAGTCAGTTCTACCAGATTTTTTTTGAAGAGGCGGGAGAGAATCTTGATTTGATGGAGCAAATGCTGCTCAATTTGAATCTGGAAACGGCAGACGATGAAGAATTGAATGGAATTTTTCGTTGCGCGCACTCGGTCAAGGGCGGTGCTGCAACGTTCGGATTTTCCGATGTTGCCGAGCTGACTCATCAAATGGAGTCGCTGCTCGACCGCCTGCGGCGGCATGAACTGCAGCCGACTGCTGCCATGGTGGATGTGCTGCTGGAGTCTGCAGATGCGTCGCGAAGCTTGTTGGCGCGCCATCAAGCTGGCGACGAGGGGGCTGCATTGCCAACAGGTGAGTTGGTCAAGAGGATTCGTGCACTGGTTGCCGGCGAAGTGGTGCAGGCAGCGAAAGCCCCAATACCGGCAGCACCCGCGGCCGTGGAACCCAAACCGGTCATCGTGCAAAAGCCTGTACCGACGACAGTGACTGCGCCAACCCGCGCGATGGCAAGCGCAACAACGCCTGAACATCGTTCGCTGCAGATCAATATTACCCAACTGACACATGCCGAGCAGGCGGATGCCATTGAAGAGCTTTTTCGCGATATACCGGGGCTCGGGGAAATCAAGGTCGTCCCAACCACTGACCAGACGATGCGCGTGTTCCAGGTTGAAACAACATCCACCAATGAGGATTTACTGGACTTGTTTGCTTTTCATGTGTCACGGGAACAGGTCACTATCAAGGAGAATTCGCCCGATGGGGTGGTTTCGCAAGAAGAATCCGGCCCAAGCTTATCTGGCAACGCGCTGATGGCTCCACACCCAACATCGGAGCAGGGTTTCCAGCAGCAGGCTACGGCTGATTTTGGTTTCTTTGATGACGCACCAGGTGCTCCAAATGCGCATCACCCGTCGCCGCTGCCGGACGTTGCACCGACCGCAGAAGATGCATTGCCGAAATCGGTACGCAACAATGCAAAATCGGCGGCATCGGCGGCAGCTCAACCGGAAGCGGCAACCATCCGTGTTGCAATCAGCAAAGTGGACCAGCTCATTAACCTGGTTGGTGAATTGGTCATTACCCAGGCGATGCTGGCGCAAAACAGTCGGGCCCTGGATCCGGCCGTGTACCAGCAACTGCTTACCGGATTGACTGATTTAGATCGTAATACCAGAGATCTTCAAGAATCGGTCATGTCGATTCGAATGATTCCAATGTCTATCGTGTTTAGCAGGTTCCCTCGAATGTTGCGGGATTTGGCGAGCAAGCTTGGGAAAAAGGTCGAGTTTTTGACACAGGGTGAGGCGACAGAACTGGATAAGGGCTTGGTTGAAAAAATCACCGACCCGCTCACCCACTTGGTTCGAAACAGCTGTGATCATGGCATCGAGATGCCAGCAGATCGCGTGCGTGCTGGAAAGCCGGAAAGCGGCACCATTACGTTGTCTGCGGCGCATCAAGGTGGTTCCATCGTGATTGAGGTACGTGATGATGGGAAGGGAATGTCTCGTGAAAGGATTTTGAGCAAGGCGCGTGAGCGCGGACTTGAAGTGTCTGATCAGATGACTGACGCTGAGGTTTGGCAACTCATTTTTGCCCCTGGATTCTCAACTGCTGAAGTGGTGACCGATGTGTCGGGACGCGGTGTTGGTATGGATGTCGTCAAGCGTAATATTACGGCATTGAATGGAACGGTTGAAATTGAATCGACCGAGGGCTATGGCATGAAGGTGGCAGTCCGTCTGCCACTCACCTTGGCGATTATGGATGGTATGTCGGTCGGTGTCGGCAATGAGGTTTATATATTGCCACTGTCTTCTGTTGTGGAGTCATTCCAGGTTAAGGCAGATGCGGTAAGTACAGTGGGTCAGGGGGCACAGCTTGTGAAAGTCCGCGATGAATATATGCCAGTTATTGAGTTGGAAAAGGTATTTCAGATTCCTCGCTTTGATACCGAAAAAACAAGTGACATTATGGTGGTTATAGAAGCTGAAGGCAGCAGAGTGGTATTGCTTGTCGATGAACTATTGGGGCAACAGCAGGTTGTTGTCAAGAATCTGGAATCTAATTATCGTAAGGTTCCCAATGTGTCTGGTGCTACTATTTTGGGTGATGGAAAGGTCGCACTTATTCTTGATACGGGTGCTTTGGTTCGTCGCTCACGACATTAAGTTAATCTATCTCACTAGAAGACGAAGGTAATCATCATGGAAAAGACGAGTGAAACAGGAATGGCTGCTACCCGTGAATATCTGACATTTCGATTGGATCGCGAGGAGTATGGAATTGATATATTGAAGGTACAGGAAATTCGCGGTTACGAACCTCCAACACGTATCGCCAACGCACCGTCTTTCATTAAAGGAGTTGTCAATCTTCGTGGCACTATTGTTCCTATTGTGGATATGCGGCTTAAATTTAATTGTGCCAATGCTGTTTACGATTCCTTTACTGTAGTGATTATTCTTAACTTGAGGCAGCGTATTGTTGGCATCGTCGTGGATTCTGTGAGTGATGTGATGGGCTTGACGCCAGAGAACTTGCGGGCTGCGCCAGATATTGAAAGTATTATTGATGCCGATGCTGTATTGGGATTAGGTTCACTTGGCGATAGAATGCTCATTCTGCTGGATATTGAGAAATTGATGTCTGGGGTTGATATGGGTTTGGTGACAGAGGTTTGCTGATATTTTCTTTCAATGTCCACCGTTCCATTGAAAAGGGGTGATTATCCTCAGGGTGGCTCTGACATGCAAGGCAGAGAGTTTATTTGGACGGATGCTGATTTCGTCAGGATTCAGGATTTGATCTATAAGCGAGCCGGAATTAGCCTGCACGATGGCAAGCACGCGATGGTCTATAGCCGACTTTCGAGAAGACTTAGAGAAACTGGACATAAAAGTTTCAAGGAATATTTAAGTTGGTTGGAGAGTCATAATGGGGACGAGTGGCAGGAGTTTATCAATGCATTGACAACAAACCTGACCTCTTTTTTTCGTGAAATGCACCATTTTCAACTTCTTCATGACTATTTAGTCGAGAACAAATCAAGAAATGGATGGCGCATATGGTGCAGTGCATCCTCAACTGGGGAAGAACCTTATTCAATCCTGATGACTGTTAGTGAAGCTTTGAAGACTGGTTCAAAATTTTCTCTGATTGCGAGTGATATAGATTCGAAGGTTCTTGCTACTGCGTCGAATGGCATCTATCGTGTCGATGACTTAAAAAATGTCAGTGAAGCTCAGCTAAGGCGTTTTTTTCTTCGCGGCAAGGCGATAAATAATGGAATGTTAAAAGTTAAACCGGAATTTAAGGATGTAGTTAAATTCATGGTTATAAATCTTGTTAATGGCGAGTGGCCGTTCAAGGAACCTTTTGACGTTGTTTTTTGCAGGAATGTAATGATTTACTTTGATGCAGCGACACAACGCCAGGTGCTCGAGCGTATTTATCGTGTGATGTCGCCCGGGGGACTGTTGTTTGTGGGTCATGCGGAAAACTTCAGTGAATCCCGCGATCTATTTGTATTGAAAGGCAAAACCGTCTATGAGAGAACGTGAGCGTGGCAATGAATTGCTGTTGGTGCAGAAATGCAGACTAACTTGCGGCGGATGAACAACGCATGAGTGTGCCATCGTCCAGCCTTAGGACATCAGCGGTCACCCTGGATGTGGTTCAGCCACCCAAAGGAAAAGTCAGTGATCTGACCATGTCTCGACTCGATCGACTCAAATTGATGCCTAAAAGTGCTGGCGAAGCATCTTTTTTCTATCGTGATCATCAGTTTCAATATGAAGCTGTCAAAGTCCTTCCAGGAGAGTACTTTGTGGCGGTGGACGACATCATGATCATGACGGTACTTGGTTCCTGCATTGCGGCTTGCATCTGGGACTCGAAGGCCAGGGCCGGCGGTATGAATCATTTCATGTTGCCTGAGGGAGATGGATTGGAAGGCGGGGGGCGCTATGGTTCTTACGCCATGGAGTTGCTGATCAACAAGCTTTTGAAGGTTGGGGCGCGACGCGAGTCGATGCAGGCGAAAGTTTTTGGCGGTGCTCAGGTCATGGCGGGACTCACTGCGATGAACGTCGGGGAAAGAAATACCGAGTTCGTTCTCGACTATTTGTCAACGGAGAGAATACCGGTCGTTTCTCAGGATGTGCTCGACATCCATCCTCGAAAAGTCTGTTTCTTTCCAACCTCTGGCAAGGCCTTGGTCAAGCGACTTGCGCATGCTCATCCGGAAAGCTTGGTGATCGAGGAGCGCAAGGGAAATGCGATTACTGTTGTCAAGTCAACTTCAGGTGGCTCGGTGGATTTGTTTTGAGGATGGTTGATTTGAAGAAGATACGCGTACTGGTCGTCGATGATTCTGCAGTTGTGCGGGGGATGCTCAAAGAAATCATCAATCACCAATCGGACATGGAGTGTGTTGGCGCAGCCTGTGATCCGCTGGTCGCCCGTGAGATGATTCGCGAGCTGAGTCCGGATGTGATCACGCTGGATGTCGAGATGCCCAGGATGGACGGCCTGGATTTTTTAGAGCGATTGATGCGGTTGCGACCGATGCCAGTCGTGATGGTCTCCACGCTGACATCGCATGGTGCTGATGTCACTATGAGAGCGCTTGAGTTGGGTGCTGTTGACTTTGTCACGAAACCAAGGGGTGATGCTACTGGTGGGTTAGGCATGCTGGCCTCACAAATTGTCGAAAAGTTGAGGATTGCTGCCACAGCGCAGACGAAGCGACTGCAGAATGCCAGTGGGGTTGATCCCTCGAAAATTGTCAGATCAAGTGATCGCCGGGTGCAAACAGGATTTTCTTCCAAGGATTTGATTTTCATTGGTGCTTCCACTGGCGGTACTGAAGCGATCAAAGAAGTCTTGATCAATTTGCCGGAGAATTTCCCAGGGATAGCGATAACGCAACATATGCCACATGGCTTCACTTCGAGTTTTGCTACAAGGTTGAACAGTCTGTGTCAGATCAGGGTTCAAGAAGCGGTTGACGGCGAACGTCTATTGCCGGGTCATGCCTACATTGCGCCGGGTGGGAGGCAATTTAGCGTCGGTCGAAGTCGTGATGGCTACTGTGCTGTCGTGGATGATGGCGAACCGGTCAATCGTCATAAGCCCTCGGTTGAGGTTCTGTTTAAGTCGGCCGCCAAGGTGGTTGGTGCGAATGCCTATGGCGTGATGTTGACTGGCATGGGTGACGACGGTGCCCAGGCGATGCGTGAGATGAAAGACGCCGGGAGCTACAACCTGGTTCAGGACGAGAGTTCTTGCGTTGTTTTTGGTATGCCACGCGAGGCCATCCGTCGAGGCGCTGCGCATGAGGTTTTACCCTTGGCAGAGATTGCAGATGCGCTCATACAAAAAGTGTTCCATCGCCGAAGTGAGTTGCTTGGTCGATCTTGATCTGCCCGTCAGGTTCAAGATGGTCGGTGATGTGGATCAAAACGCCAGCGGGATCACTCAGCAATTGACGCAGCGTTTTTTGACCGTTGAACCTTGATCACCGCAGGGGCGCGGCGCAGGCTTTTGAACACGGCATCGAGTTGAGTGACATCGCGCAGGCTGATGACAAAGCGGATGTCCATCGCACCCAGGGGTGATTCATCTGTTAGGTCAACGTGGGTGATATCGGCCTCTGCTGCTGCCAAGGCACTGGCGACCCGCGCCAGCACACCTTTGCCATTATTGACCGTCACCACAATACCCGTCTCGAAGGTGCGCACGGGCTCATCAGACCATTCCACGCTGATAAAGCGCTCGCTGTCCTTGTATTGCAGTTTTTTGGCGACCTGGCAATCTGCCGCGTGAACGGTGAGACCCTCACCGCGACCCAGGTAGCCCACGATGTTGTCACCAGGTATCGGGCGGCAACAAGTGGCAAAACGCACCGAGGTGCTTTCGCTGCCATCAATGCAAACCCCACCCTGCGCCACGTTTTCACTGGCACCAAAGCGCTCGCGCGTGATGAGCAGGGCATCGGGCTTTTCGCCGCTGTCGGCGAGCAATTTGGCCAGCCGTTTGGCCACCATGCTGGCGATGCGCTTGCCCAAGCCGATGTCGGTCATCAGCTCAGACCTTGTCTTGTTGCCACTGAAACGCAGCAGTTTGTCCCAAATGGGTTGGTAACTGGCTGTTTCAGCGGGCAGGTTTTCAATGCCTTCGGCGCGCAACGCCTGCACCAGCATTTTTTCGCCCAGACTCATCGACTCGGATTGCTCCAGCGACTTCATATGCTGACGAATTTTTGAGCGCGCGCGCGCGGTACGGACAAAGCCCAGCCAGGCCGGGTTCGGGCTGGCATCGGCACTGGTGATGACCTCGATCACGTCGCCATTCTTGACCTCGGTGCGCAGCGGTACCAACTCGTTGTTGATCTTGGCAGACACCGCATGGTCGCCGAGCTTGCTGTGAATGGCATACGCAAAATCGACCACCGTGGCGCTGCGTGGCATGGCCATGATCTGGCTTTTTGGCGTGAAGACATACACCGCATCGGGAAACAGATCGACCTTGACGTGGTCCCAAAACTCGGCGGCATCGCGCGTCTCGTCCTGGATGTCGAGCAGCGATTGCAACCACTTGGAACCCATCCGGTCGCTGCGGCTGATGTCGCCCTGATCGGCTTCCTTGTAGAGCCAGTGTGCCGCGACACCGGTTTCAGCCACCAGGTGCATGGCTTCGGTGCGAATCTGAAACTCGACATTCACACCAGAGGGCCCCACCAGCGTGGTGTGCAGCGATTGGTAGCCATTGATCTTGCTGATGGCGATGTGGTCCTTGAACTTGCCCGGCACCGGTTTGTACAACTGGTGCAGCAAACCCAGTGCCGTGTAGCAGTCAATCAAATGCGGCACGATGACGCGAAACCCGTAGATGTCGGTGACCTGGGCAAAGCTCAGGTTCTTTTCGATCATCTTGGCGTAAATCGAAAACAGCGTTTTTTCTCGCCCGGCAATCTTGACGGACATGCCAAAGTTTGAGAACACATTTTCCAGGTCGGCCTTGACCTTGCCAATCAGGTCGCGGCGCTTGCCGCGGGCCTTCACTACCGCCTTGGCCAGCACGGCATAGCGCCACGGCCGCAAGTGGCGCAGCGACAAGTCCTGCAATTCACGGTAAGTCTGGTTCAAGCCCAGGCGGTGCGCAATCGGCGCGTAAATATCCAGTGTTTCAGAGGCAATGCGCTGCCACTTCTGCCGTGGTGCGTTGGACAGGGTGCGCATGTTGTGGGTGCGATCTGCCAATTTGATCAAAATGACGCGCACGTCACGCGCCATGGCCAGCAGCATCTTGCGAAACGACTCGGCCTGATTTTCTTCGCGTGTATTGAAGTGCAGCTTTTCCAGCTTGGTGAGCCCGTCAACCAGTTCGGCAACCTGCGAGCCAAAGCGTTCAATCAGGTCGCCTTTGGTGATGCCACAGTCTTCCATGGCATCGTGCAGCAAGGCGGCCATCAACGCTTGTGCATCGAGTTTCCAGTCGGCGCACTGTGCAGCCACGGCAATCGGATGGGTGATGTAAGGCTCGCCGCTGTTTCGCAACTGCCCCAGATGGGCCTCATCGGCAAAGCGATAGGCCTGGCGCACACTGGCTAAATCGGCAGGACTCAGGTAATCAAGTTTGCCCGTCAGTACAGCAAAACTTGCAGCAACCGCATTCGCCCCTGCCGAACCCGCTGCTTTGGGGGTTGGCAACACAGGGGGTGCAGATTCGGCTAAGGTTGCAGGCATGCTCATGGTCCGAATATAGCGCACCCGATGGCTTTGCCGAGTGGCTATAAAAAAAGCACCGCAAGCGGTGCTTTCATCATTTGAGCCGGCACAACCGGCAGCCGGAAGCGGGTGTCAGAGAGGCACCTTTTTCAGCATTTCGATACCGATCTTGCCGGCTGCAATTTCGCGCAGCGCGGTCACGCCGGGCTTGTTTTTGCTATCTACTTTGGGGCTGTGACCATGGCTGAGCATGCGCGCGCGGTAAGAGGCCGCCAGCACCAGCTGAAAGCGGTTGGGTATTTGCAGCAGGCAATCTTCAACAGTGATACGGGCCATGAGAACTCCAGAACTTAACGCGATGTAACGGGATAGGGCACAACAAAAACTAGGAAATTTTCAGTGCTTTGAAGGTGTCTGCTCTTGCGCGGGCTTGAGCGGTGTATTTGAGGCGCTGCGAATGCACAATCGTTTTGAGGTCAAAAACTGCGCGGTCAAAGACTTCATTGATTATAACGAAGTCAAACTGATGAACTTGCGCCATCTCGGTGGCGGCGTTTTGCAGCCTGACCTCGATCACCTGCGGCGTGTCTTCGCCGCGGCGCTCCAGCCGCGAGCGCAGTTCGTCCCAACTTGGTGGCAGGATGAAAATCGTCACAGCATTGGCAAACACCTGTTTGATCTGCAAGGCCCCCTGAAAGTCGATTTCAAGGATCACGTCGGCACCCTGCGCCATGCGCTCTTCAATGGCTTTCTTCGAGGTACCGTAGCGGTGGTTATGCACATGCGCCCACTCGACAAAGCCATTGGCCTGCACCATGGCATCAAACTCCGGCTCGGACACAAAAAAATACTCGCGGCCATGCTTTTCCTGCCCACGCGGGGCCCGCGTGGTGTGTGACACCGAGGGCTGCACATGCGAGTCAATCTCCAGTAGCGCCTTGACCAGGCTGGATTTTCCTGCGCCGCTGGGCGCCGCCACCACAAACAAATTACCTGGGTACTCCATGGTTGACAACCTTTGTTGAAAGGGCAGCACGCCCGATTATTCGATGTTTTGCACCTGTTCACGCATTTGCTCGATCAGCACCTTCATGTCCACCGAAATGCGTGTCAGCTCCAGTGCTGCAGATTTTGAACCCAGCGTGTTGGCTTCGCGGTGCAGTTCCTGAATCAGAAAATCGAGACGTTTGCCGATTTCGCCACCTTTCGTCACCAGACGTTCCAGCTCGTCAAGGTGCGAGTCCAGCCGGGTCAATTCTTCAGCCACGTCAATGCGGATGGCAAACGCCGTGGCCTCGGCCAGGGCGCGGTCGTGCGCCATCTCAGGCATGGCGCTGCCATCGGCAAGCGCCATGGCATCGGCCCAGCGGTCCATGAAACGCTGGCGCTGCTGTGCCACCAGCTGCGGAATCAGCGGTGCCGCTTGCGCGCACAAGGCGCGCAGCTGGGCAATCCGGTCTAGCAGCATCAGCGCCAGCCGGGCACCCTCGCGCTCGCGTGCCGACAGCAAGGCTTGCAGTGCCGAATCAGCAAGCGCCAGCAGCGCGGGTTGCCAGTCATTTCGGGTCGGCTGGTCGGCTGTCCCCAGTGCGATGACCTCTGCCACGCTCAGGGGTCGGGCATCGGGTAACCAGGCCCGGACGTTGTCCTGAATCGCGTTGAGCCGCTGCAGCAACCTGGTGGATGGCTCAGTCACTGCCGACGGGGTGTTGCTTTCAATGGAGGCGCGCAACTCGACCTTGCCGCGTTTGAGTTGCGCCGTGAGTTTCTCGCGCAACTGCGGCTCCAGGGCGCGCAGTTCATCGGGTAGCCGCAGCGACAAGTCGAGAAAGCGGCTGTTGACGGAGCGGATTTCCAGGCCCAATTGGCTGGTAGTTGCGCTTTTGGGGTCGCCTTCGGCGGGAGTGTGGGCGCTGCCGTGCTGGGCACTGGCATAGCCGGTCATGCTGTAAACTGACATTGGGCGTTTTCGCAGTGAAATGAATTCGAGAATAACCCGGTTCTGATCCCGCTTGAAGCGGTTCCCATGAAAATATGTCCAAGCCAAAGCCTTCGCCACTTCCTCCAGACACCTTGATCGGTGGTTATCGCGTGATACGCAAGGTGGCTGCGGGCGGTTTTGGTGTGGTTTATCTGGCCGTCGATGCGGCGGGTCAGCAAGTCGCCATCAAGGAATATTTGCCGGCTTCGCTGGCCACCCGCGAGCCCACCGCGCTGTCGCCGCAGGTGCCGCCCGAAAAACTCTCGCTGTATCGGCTGGGCCTGAAAAGTTTTTTTGAAGAAGGGCGCTCGCTGGCGCAGATTTCGCACCCGTCGGTGGTCAGCGTGATGAATTTTTTCCGTGAAAACGACACGGTTTACATGGTCATGAATTACCTGGAGGGGGCCAGCCTGCAAGAGTTCATCATCATCGCGCGTGACCTCAAACAGGCCAAAGTATTCCGCGAATCGACCATCCGGTCGCTGATTGACGAAGTATTGCGCGGCCTGCGCATTGTTCATCAGCACAAAATGCTGCACCTCGACATCAAGCCGGCCAACATCTTCATCACCGATGACAACAAGGCGGTGCTGATTGATTTTGGTGCCGCCCGCGAGGTACTCAGCAAGGAAGGCAACTTCATCCGCCCGATGTACACCCCCGGCTTTGCCGCCCCCGAGATGTACCGTCGTGACGGCAGCATGGGCCCGTGGACCGACATTTACGCCATTGGTGCCTGCATGTACGCCTGCATGCAAGGCTATCCGCCCAACGAGGCCCCGCAGCGCACCCCCAACGATCGCATGGCCGTTGTGCTTAAGCGCCTGCAGGGTGTGTATTCCGACAACCTGATTGAAATCGTGCAGTGGTGCATGGCACTTGACCCATTGGCGCGGCCGCAATCGGTGTTTGCGCTGCAAAAGGAGCTCAATCGCATCGGCGAGCGGCGTTATACCCGTCTCAAACTCGGCGAAAAGGTCCGCCTGCAGTTCGACAACATGGTGGAGGGCACCAAAAAGACGGTACTCAAGGCCACCGACATAAGTCGCAAGACCCCATGAAGTTTTCGGTGTTTCAGGTTAGCCGCAAAGGTGGACGGGCGCAAAACGAAGACCGCATGGGCTACTGTTATACCCGGGATGCTGCGGTGTTCATTCTGGCCGATGGCATGGGCGGGCATCCTGAGGGCGAAGTGGCCGCTCAGTTGGCGATGCGCACCGTGGCGGATTATTTTCTTGACAAAGCCCAGCCCGAACTGACGGATGTGACGGCCTTTTTGGCCGAAGCACTGTTGGCGGCACACCGGCAGATCTTGCGCTATGGCATTGACCGGGGCATGCTTGACTGTCCCAGAACCACGCTGGTCATTGCCGTCGTGCAAGCCGGGCAGGTGAGCTGGACGCACTGTGGCGACTCGCGCTTTTACCTGGTGCGCGGCGGCACACTGGTCACACGCACGCGTGACCATTCGTTGATCGAGCAACATCTGGCCATGCCGCCCGAGGCGCGTGGTACCAAGCGAATCAACCGCAACGTGCTCTATACCTGCCTGGGTTCTCCGGCCCGACCCATGTTCAAGCCAGAGGGCCCAGTGACGCTGCTGCAAGGGGACCGGGTGATGCTGTGTTCGGATGGCTTATGGTCCACGGTGCCCGAGAAAGATATTTTGTTCGATTTGAGTCACAAACCGGTAGCCGCCGCCGTGCCTGATCTGGTGGAGTCGGCATTGCGGCTCGGTGGTGCCGCCTCTGACAATGTCACTTGCGTGGCTTTTGAATGGGAAACCCCGAACGGTTTTGATACCACGCGACGCGCACCGACTAACCGTGCCGCTGAGCCCGCGACGACTTTTGCATCAACCCTGGTGGCAGATTCGCGTGACCCTGCGGCAGATGAGTTTGACGATACCGCGATCGAGCGGTCGATCGAAGAAATCAACGCGGCCATCCGTCGTTCGGCGGCGCGTAAACGCTAATTCATATTTTTCAAGGAACAACTTATGACCGGATTTTTGCGCTCTGACGGGCGCGCTGTGGATGCCTTGCGCGCGGTGCGCATCCAGCGCCACTACACCCTGCACGCCGAGGGTTCGGTATTGATCGCGTTTGGAAATACTCAGGTGCTGTGCACTGCGTCGGTCGAAGAAAAGGTGCCTGGCCACAAAAAAGGCAGTGGCGAAGGCTGGGTCACCGCCGAATACGGCATGCTGCCGCGCGCCACCCACACCCGCAGCGACCGCGAGGCCGCACGTGGCAAGCAGTCGGGCCGCACGCAGGAAATCCAGCGCCTGATTGGCCGTGCCCTGCGCAGCGTGTTTGACTTGAAGCTGTTGGGCGAGCGCACTATTCAGCTCGATTGCGATGTACTGCAAGCCGATGGTGGCACCCGCACGGCTGCCATTACCGGCGCATTTGTGGCGGCGCAAGATGCGGTGAACTGGCTGCTGGCCCAGGGTAAGTTGGTGCAGTCGCCGATCAAGGATCAGGTGGCGGCCGTTTCGGTGGGCATGGTGCAGGGCGCGCCGCTGCTCGACCTGGACTACGCAGAGGACTCCGCGTGCGACACCGACATGAACGTGGTGATGACCGGTGCCGGCCATTTTGTGGAAGTGCAGGGCACCGCTGAAGGCGCGGCCTTTACCCGCGCCGAGATGGATGCGCTGCTGGCGCTGGCCGACCAAGGCATCCGCGAACTGCTGCAGCTGCAGCAGCAGTCACTTGTAAATAAATAGCTGGTAGCGCAAGCTGCATAAGCGCTAGAGGCCTATTTCTCATGAAAATTGTATTGGCATCCAACAACCCCGGCAAACTGGCTGAATTGCAGGCGATGTTTGCCCCGCTGGGTTTCGAGCTGGTGACACAGGCCAGCCTGGGCATTCCCGAGGCCGAAGAGCCGCACCACACCTTTCTGGAAAATGCGCTGGCCAAGGCGCGCCACGCCGCACAACTGAGCGGTTTGCCTGCGGTGGCCGACGATGCCGGTTTGTGTGTGGATGCATTTGGCGGCTTGCCCGGTGTCGATACAGCTTTCTATGCGACCCGATTTGGCTACGCCAAAAGCGATGACAACAACGTGCGCGCTCTGCTGGAGCAGATGGCCGACATTGACAACCGGCGTGCCGCCATGGTCAGCACGCTGGTGGCGCTGCGTCATGGTGACGATCCTGAGCCACTGGTAGCCGTTGGACGGGTGGTGGGTGAAATTGCCCGCGAGCGGCTAGGTAGCAATGGTTTTGGGTTTGACCCGGTGATGTTCATCCCCGAGTTTGGCCAGACCTTTGCGCAGCTACCGGTTGCGGTGAAAAATGCCAACAGCCATCGGGGGCGGGCGGCGGCGGCGATGGTGGCGTTGATGCGCGAGCGTTGGTTGTGACGCTTGCTGTCAGGCTACGGCTACTGGGCCAACCCGCGAGGCGGTGCCTTTGGGCGGCTGCCTCATACTGGGGTACCAGAAATCGGCAGCCTCCCAAAGGCACCGCCTCGCTAGACGCCTGTGTTCAACCGCCACCATGATTCCCATCCAGCCTGATTCACTTGTGCCCGAGGTGTTGATGCCGCAGCACGACATCGCGTACTACATGCGCCCGGGCACGCTGCAACTTGGCAGCCTGCCGCCGTTGTCGCTGTACATCCACCTGCCCTGGTGTCTGAAAAAATGCCCGTACTGCGACTTCAACTCGCATGAAATGCGCTCCGCCGAGCTGCCCGAGCAACGCTACCTGGATGCGCTGATGGCCGACCTGGAATCGGCGCTACCGCTGATCTGGGGACGCAGTGTGCAGACCATTTTTATCGGTGGTGGCACGCCCAGCCTGTTTTCTCCACAGGCCATTGACCAGCTCCTCTCTGGTTTGCGGGCGCGCTTGCGATTGGCTGCGAATGCCGAAATCACCCTGGAGGCCAACCCTGGCACTTTTGAGAAAGACCGCTTCAGGGCGTATCGGTCGGCCGGTGTGACGCGTTTATCGGTGGGCATACAGAGCTTTGACGATGTTCTTCTTCAGACCTTGGGTCGTGTGCATAATCGGGCTCAAGCGCTTGATGCACTTGCCGAGGCAGCTACAGTTTTCGACACCTTTAATCTGGACCTGATGTACGCGCTGCCGGGCCAGACGCTGGCGCAGCTGCGCACCGAAGTGGACACCGCGCTGTCGTTTGCGCCCGGGCATTTGTCCATCTACCACCTGACCATTGAACCCAATACCGTGTTTGCCAAATACCCGCCGGCGCCGGTGGACGACGATCTGGCGGCCGATATGCTGGACCTACTGACCGAGCGCACCGCCGGTGCCGGTTTGCAGCGCTACGAGGTCTCGGCCTACGCGCAAGCCGGCCACGTCTGCCAGCACAACCTGAACTACTGGCAGTTTGGCGACTATCTGGGCATTGGCGCCGGGGCGCACAGCAAGCTCAGCTTTGCCCACCGGGTGGTGCGCCAGGTGCGCCTGCGCGAGCCCAGCCGCTACATGACACAGGCGCTGGCTGGCAACGCGCTGGCGCAGGCGCATGAGATCAGTCGCACTGATCTGCCGTTTGAGTTCATGCTGAACGCCACCCGACTCGCCGGCGGGTTTGAGCTGGCGTTGTTTGTAGAGCGCACCGGACTGCCCATGACCGTCATCGCGCAGGCACTGGAAGCCGCCGAGCAGCAGGGGCTGATGACGCGCGACTTGCAGTGGATCCGGCCAACGGTGCGTGGCTTTGATTTTTTAAACGACTTGCAATCCTTGTTTTTGCCAAATACCGCCTGATGCGGTAAAAGCAGGGCCTGATCGCGCGGGACGGTGTGGCACCAGGCCAGCAGCCCCAGCGGATCGACACAAAGGAGCAGCTGAGCATGTTTTCTGTTTATGGCACATCCGGACGACTGTTTCGTGGAACGCTGGAGCAACTGCGCCAGGTGGGTGGCGTCGGGGCCCTGGAGCGTACCCACAATGTTCGGGCGGTGGGGCGAGAAGGTCGCGATCTGCTTGCCGAATCACAAGGTGCCCTGACCGAGGCGCTGAGCCTGCCCAGCGCCCACGATGACAGCCAGCGCAGCAGCGCGCTGGCAGCCTACACCGAAACCAGTGCACCCCGCCTGCCACGTCATCCCCTGCGCACGGTGCGCGATCTGATGAGCACGCCCATCATTACCCTGCCCGATACCGCCAGCGTGCTACAGGCGTGGCATTTGCTGCACGACCAAAACGTTGGTCAGGCACCCGTGGTCGATGCTGCGGGGCATCTGGTGGGTCTGCTGACGCGGGCAGATTTGCTCAAACCCGAGCGCCTGCCCACGCCCGACAGTCACGCGCTGGTTTGGCACGCGCTAATGCAGCAAAACGTCACCACCATCATGCTGACGCCAGTGCCAGGCGTGGCTGCTGATTCGGACATTCGCCGTGTGGCCGGTGTGTTGCTTGACACCGGCCTGCCAGGTTTGCCGGTGGTGGATGAGCAGGGTGTGGTGACCGGTTTCATTTCGCGCTCGGATATCTTGCGCGCGGTGGTGACCGATCCGCCGCTGGATTTGTGGGGCTGATGCGCCGGCGTTTACGCGCTACGCATCACGTCAGGTGCTAACGGCAACGGCGGCGGGCTTGGCAGGTTTGACGTCGGTACGCAGCGTCAACCCGCCGGCCTGGCGTTTTTGCTCGCCCAATGCGGCGCGGGTGATATGGGTGCTGTAGCGGCTGCGAAGCTCATGCACCCGCTCGGTCAGGTCGTGCGTTTCGGTCATCTTGTCGGCATAGCGGTGCAACACCAGGTACGCGGTCTCGATCAATTTGCCGCTCAAAGTGCGGCTACCATGGTCGATCAGGTCCTTGACCGCCGCTTTGGGGTCACCTCGCATGCTCAGCGACATGGCGTTTTCAGCGAGTTTGAGGACTTGTGCATGCGCTGCGCGAATGCGCTCAGCGTACGGCGGATGCGTGCTTGCGGCACCCGCCAGCAGCTCTGACAGGGCGCGGGTTCCGGCAAACCGCAGGCCCAGGGCATCAATGATGGCATCGACTTCATCAAGCACCACGGCCTTGTCAGCCAGTTGCGCCAGCAGAGCGGTCAGGTTGGAGGCAGATTCGTAGTCGAACTCAGCCTCTTTGATCTGCCCGCAAAGCTCACGCACCACGCCAATGACCTGGGCGTACAGGCGTTGGTCAATCAGACTCAGCGCCTCCACAATGCCAGCCAGCCGCTGATGTCTGGCGCTGTCGGGATTGCGCTCGATCAGTCGGGCGAAGTCGTCACGGCAACGCTGCAGGCCCTTGTGGTCGGCAGTTTCCAGCCGCACAAACGCCAGTAGCACCAGCGTCTGGCAGTCAAACATTTTCGAGTCCAGGCCCAGCCGGGTGGTGCGGTCAAGCATTTGTTCAGCCTGCTTGCGGTCGCCCGAGTAGTAGCACATCATGCCCAGGTTTTGCAGCCGGGTAATCGACGATGGTGTGAGCGCGCTGGCCATTTTGTAAGTGGCCAGCGCGGCCTCGAACTTGCCTTGCTCAAACTGGGCGCGGCCCATCACGTCGTAGGCATCGGTGTAGCTCGGGTCTTCGCTGATGAGGTTCTCAAGCGTGCTGACCGCCTTGGCGGTCTGGCCTTCGTCAAGAAGGGCGCGCGCCACGCCGAGCTTGGCCCACGGCAGTGTCTTGGCATCCACCACCGCCTGATACAGCTTTTGCGCCTGGTCATGCTTGCCGATGCGCAAAAACAGCTCGGCCCCAACGCGTGCCGCGTACAACCAGAACTTGCCGCGCGTGGCAAAGCGGTGCAGGCACAGGTTGGCAGCGACCTCGAAGTCCTGTGCCTCAATGGCGGTAAAAATATCCAGCAACGAGGCTTTACGGATGCGCGCCTGGCGCAGCCGCTCACCCAGCTGGGTGGCTTTGTGGGGCTTGAGCAGGTAGCCGTCCAGCGCGGATTCGGCAGCCTCGGCCACCTTGGCGTAGGTGGCTTCGCCAGTGACCATGATGAACACAGTGGAAAACGGCAGCAACTGGTTGCGCCGCAGGTCGTCGAGCAAATCCTGTCCCGAACTGGACTCACCAGCAAAATGCAGCTCGCACAACACCACGTCAAATTTGCGGTATTCAAGTTGCCGGCGTGCATCGGCAATGCGCGCGCATTGCACTACGCCTCCCATGCCGAAATCGCGCAACTGCGACACCAGAATCGAGCGCGATGTCGGGTTGCCGTCGATCACCAGTGCGGTGCTGGTGGACAGGTCATCTTCAAGCATGGCCATTTGCGCGCGGGTGATACCGCTTGCGGCTGTTCACGGGGTAGCTCCTGTTGGTCCTTGTTTTAGTCTCGCAATGTAGCACCGGGCAGCGTGCCGCAGCGGCATGGCCGCAAGAATATTGTGATGCAGCGGTTCAGGTCAGCAGGCCCCGGGTGGTGATGAAGCTGACCACGGCATCGAGCCCGTCGAGGGTTTTCAGGTTGGTCATGACAAACGGCTTGAGCCCCTTGGCGGTCGTGCGCATGCGGATGGTGTCGGCACGCATCACCGCCAGATCAGCCCCGACATAGGGCGCAAGATCCGTCTTGTTGATGACAAACAGGTCGCTTTTGGTGATGCCGGGGCCGCCCTTACGCGGAATCTTCTCGCCAGCGGCCACGTCGATGACGTAAATCGTCAGGTCAGAGAGTTCCGGGCTGAAGGTGGCGGCCAAGTTGTCGCCACCGCTCTCGATGAACACGATGTCGGCATCGGGAAAATCCACCAGCATGCGGTCGATGGCTTCCAGATTGATGGAGGCATCTTCGCGAATGGCGGTGTGTGGGCAGCCGCCGGTCTCTACGCCCATGATGCGCTCGGGCGGCAGCGCGCCGCTCACCGTCAGCAGGCGTTGGTCTTCCTTGGTGTAGATGTCGTTGGTGATGGCCACCAGGTCGTATTGGGTGCGCATGGCTTTGCACAGCATCTCCAGCAAGGTGGTTTTGCCGGAGCCGACGGGGCCGCCAATGCCGACGCGCAAGGGGGGCAGCGGTTTGGTGCGGTTTTTGATATGGTGCAAGGGTGTGTTCATGGTTCGGTTGTCAATATGAAAAATATAGCTTCCAGCGCTTTATGTATAAGGGCTAGGACCTGAAAAGTCTTGAATATTGCATTTCGTGCTGACTGCTGAGGATGGCCAGCATCGGCGAGAAGGCCTGGCGTTGGTCATCGCCCAGCGTCATGGCGTAGTCCACGGCATCGGGTATGGCGGCTGCCAGCGCCGACAAAATGCGCTGTCCGGCGCTCTGGCCCAGCGGCACCGCCTTGATGGCCGCCTGCATCATGTTTTCGGCCCAGCCAAAGGCATAGGTGAGCAGGCAATCGCGTAATGACGCACCGGTGCTGCTGGCGGCCAGCGCAAACGCCAGCGGGTAAGTGGGCAGTTGCTGCGCCAGCAGATTGATTTGTGCCGGCTGCGCGGTGGTGTGGTTGCGCAGCCATTCCAGCAGGCTGCGGCCCATTTGCTCGGTCTGCGCGCGCAGTTCGCTGCTCTCGCGCGTGGCCAGCACCCAGGCGTTGAGCTGGCCAATGTGAACTGCGTCCTGTGCTTGCCAGGCTGGAATCGCTTGCGCAATCACCGCCAGGTCAGCCCGCGCCAGACTCGCATGGAGTTGCTCGACGAGCCAGTTTTCTGCTTCAGTTTCTGTAGCTACTAGCGCATTATCCACGGCAGCTTCAAGGCATTCTGAGTAGGAAAATCCGCCCACCGGCAAAGCCGGCGAAGCGAGCCACATCAGTTGCAGCAGGCTGCTCGCGTTCATGCTCAATGGGCATGCCCGCAGCCCGGCCCATGCACCTGTGCGGGTTCGTCATCGTGACTGTGCCGATGCCCGCCAAAGTGCCCGCCGGTGGCATACGCGCCGTTTTCTGGCTCAAACGGCTCGCATACTTCCGTCACGACCAAATGCATGGCACGCAGCATGTCGGCCAGCACATGGTCTGGCTCTATTTTCAGGTGATCTGGCTGCAATTCAATCGGCACATGCCGGTTACCCAGGTGATACGCTGCGCGGATCAAATCAAACGCGCTGCCGTGTTGTGCGCAGTGCGTAATCTTCAGCACCGTCTGCGCGGCGGCCAGCACCCGGATCAGCGCGCCGTCTTGCGCCACCAGCACATCGCCACCACGCGCCACGGTGCCGCGCGGCAGAAAGATGCCGAGTTGGCGGCCCATTGAGTCGGTCGCTTCAAAGCGGCTTTTCTGGCGCACGTCCCAGTCGAGCTCGACCGTTGCGGCACGCTTGAGCAAAACTGCAGCGAGCCCCTGACCTTGGGCGATGAGTTTGGAAATTTGCAACATGGTGTGGTGATGGTTTGAATCGTTGGGTGAAAGAAATGGCATTCGCAGCGGCATGCTGATAATATAACGTTTGTTATAACTTGCAGGAGATCGCCATGTCAGCACTCAAATTAACCCAAATCGGCAATTCGGTGGGCGTGATTTTGCCCAAAGAGACTTTGGCTCGGCTGAACCTGGGAAAAGGCGACAGCCTGTTTCTTTCCGATTCGGCCAACGGCATCAACCTCAGCCCCTACGATCCGG
>JAIFMT010000253.1 GCA_020048295.1 Rhodoferax sp. | reverse complement strand
CGCGACACCGAAAGCCAGGTGCTGGCGCGCGCCGTCAAGTGGCACAGCGAGCACCGGGTGCTGATCAACGGGCACAAGACGGTGATTTTCAAATAAGCAGCCGCTCACCGGTGCCCGCAAGCGCCGTTGGGCCAGCGCTGAATGCGAAGACTACGCCGCAGATGCCATGGCCTGACCCAGTTGCACAGCGCCGCCCGCCTGCCACGCCGGGTTGAACTGCAGCGGCCCCCTGGGGAACAGCATGACCACGGTAGAGCCGAGTAAAAATCGCCCCATCTCTGCGCCCTGCTTGAGTGACACGATCGCATCGTCATAGCGAATGTCGGTCAGTTGGCCGGTGCGCGGCGGATTTACCACGCCGTGCCAGACGGTGGCCATGCTGCCGACGATGGTGGCACCCACCAGCACCAGCACCCACGGGCCGGCAGCCCCGTCAAACACGCACACCACCCGCTCGTTGCGCGCAAACAGCCCGGGCACACCACGCGCGGTGGCCGGGTTGACCGAAAACAGTGCGCCCGGCACATAGATCATGCGGCGCAGCACGCCATCGCAGGGCATGTGAATGCGGTGGTAGTCGCGCGGGCTCAGGTACAAGGTGGCGAAATGGCCATCGTCAAACTGCGCCGCCAGCGCCGCATCGCCCCCAAGCAGCGCGGTGCTGCTGTAAAAATGCCCCTTGGCCTGAAAAATCTGCCGGCCTTCAAGGCGGCCAAACTGGCTGATGGCCCCGTCCACCGGGCAAATCAGCGCCGCCCGGTCCAGCGGGCGCACGCCAGAGCGCAGGGCACGCGTGAAAAAATCATTGAAGGTGGCGTAGCTGGCAACATCGGGGTTGGCCGCCTCAGCCATATTGACCTGGTAGCGCCGGACAAACCAGCGCATCACCGCCGTGGTGAGCGCACCGCCCTGCCAGCCGGCAAAGCGCCCTGCCAGCACGGTCAGCATCTGCTTGGGCAAAAGGTACTGCAGCAACACAGCAAAGCGTTCGGACATGGGGAGCCTGGTGAAATGAAGGTGAAAAGGCATTCTATCGGGCAGGGTTTGCGTCAGGCCAGGCTATTCATGAGTGCTACAGGCTGCTGGCAATGCACGAACGCGCCAGATGCCGGGGTGTCGCCAGGCCCACAACGCCAGCAACAGCGCACCACCACCGCCCAGCCCCATGGCGTAGCGCAGACCCAGGTGCTCGCCCAGATAGCCCCCCAGCAACGCACCCGGCCCGGCTGGCAACAAGATCAGCCAGCGCATGGTGCTGGTCATGCGCCCAAGCATCGGTGCCGGGGTGACGGCCTGGCGCAGGGCCAGAAAGTTGATGAACATCAGTACGGCGCCCACGCCAAAGCACATCAGCATCAGCACAAAACTCGCCACGCCCCAGGCCCCGGTCGGCGCAAAAGCCAACTGCAGCCAACCCAGCCCGCTGGCAGCAAAGCCCAGCACCAGACTCGGGCCTGGCCCAATCCGGTTTGAGATGCGGTTGCCAAACACGCTGGCCAGCACCGTGCCTGCCCCCAGCCCCATGTAGCACAGGCCCACCTGGTGTTCGTTGAGCCCCAGCGTGCGCGTGGCAAACAGAATTTGCACCACCATCGCGCATTGGTGAAACAGTTGCCAGCAGCCCACCGACAGCGACAACGACACCAGCAGCGGCTGGCGCGCCACAAAGCGCAGACCGTCTTGCAAGTCCCGCCAGAAATGGCTTTCGGCCTGGCGCGTCACGGTTTCCTGGATGCGGATGCCGCGCAGAATCAACACGCTCAGCAGCAGCATCAGCGCATCAGCCAGCAGCGCAAACGGTGCGCCGGTGAGCTTGATCAGGGCACCGGCCAGGCCCGGCCCGGCCACCTCGGCCCCCGAGGAAGCCAGCGCATTTTTGGCATGTGCTTCCACCAGCCGCTCGCGCGGCACCACCTGGGTCAGCACGATCTGTGCGGCAGTTCCGGCTGAAACGAAGACGCAGCCAATGGTGAACGACACCGCGTACATGTAGGGCATCGACAGCCAGCCCAGTGCCCAGCCCAGCGGCACGCTGGCCAGCACCAGTGCAATCAGGCCCTCGCCTGCCACATACACGGGGAGCTTGCGCACCCGGTCCAGCCACACGCCAACGGGCAGCGACAGCAGCACAAAAGGCAGCAGTTCCATGCTGGTGAGGATGCCCATTTGTGACGGGCTGGCGTGCAACAGCACAGCCGCGGTCAGCGGCAGCGCCAGCAGGGTGATTTGGCCACCCAGCGAGCTGATCAGGATGGAGGACCATAGGCGGCGGTAGGACGCATCGCGCAGCAAATCGTTGGCAGCCAATGGTGGCAACAGTTGTTGCAGTCGTAACCAAAGACCGCGTCCGGCGCTTGTGGCAGGGGACGGCATAAAACCTCGTGGGTGTGCGGGCTCCCCGGATTGGGGAAAAGGCGCTGATTCTAATGAGCATCGCAAGCCTGCACGCGGGTCAGCAGGCCCAGAAGGAACACCCAGTCTGGTCAGCCGGTTCGCGATGCCGAGCAACGACATGGCGCTGAGATCGATATCAAGATATATGAAAAACTAAGCTGTAGCCCATACGGGATAAGCGCTAATAGCTATTTAATCTATATCATCATTCAATTCATGGGCCTGTTTACAGGGGTGCCTGCGCGCGCAAGCCATCACGCGGTAGAGTTGCAACCTTATCAGCGGCCCTCATTCAAGGAATTGAAATGTCCACCACAGCCCTCCCCAAAGAATCCAGTTCGCTACAAAGACAAGAGCTACAAGCGCAGATAGTGAAAGGGCTACAGGCCCATTTGCCAATGCACGCGTTGCTGTGGAACGGCGAAGACACCACCCCGTACGAGTGCGATGGCTTGACCGCCTACCGGCAGCGTCCGCTGGTGGTCGCGCTGCCCGAAAACGAAGCGCAGGTGCAGGCGGTGCTGCGTACCTGTCATGCTATGGGGGTGCCGGTGGTGGCGCGCGGTGCCGGCACGGGCTTGTCGGGGGGCGCACTGCCACACGCACTGGGCGTGACCTTGTCGCTGGCCCGTTTCAACAAGATCATCCGCATTGACCCGCTGGCACGCACGGCGCTGGTGCAATGCGGCGTGCGCAACCTGGCCATCAGCGAGGCGGCGGCCGTTCATGGGCTGTACTACGCGCCTGACCCGAGCAGCCAGATCGCCTGCACCATTGGCGGCAATGTGGCCGAAAACTCGGGCGGTGTGCATTGCCTGAAATACGGCCTGACGATGCACAACATCATCAAGGTCAAGGGCTACACCATGGACGGCGAGGCCATCACCCTGGGCTCAGACGCACTTGATACACAAGGTTTTGACCTGCTCGGGGTGGTGATCGGCTCCGAAGGCATGCTGGCCGTCACCACCGAAGTCACCGTCAAGTTGATCCCCAAGCCGCTGCTGGCGCGCTGCATCATGGCCAGCTTTGACGACATGCGCAAGGCCGGTGATGCTGTGGCCAGCGTGATTGCTGCGGGCATCATTCCGGCCGGGCTGGAGATGATGGACAAGCCGATGACCGCCGCCGTGGAGGACTTTGTGCATGCCGGCTATGACCTGAATGCCGAGGCCATTTTGCTGTGCGAGAGCGACGGCACACCCGACGAGGTGGAGGAGGAAATTGGCCGCATGAGCGCGGTGCTGCGTCGCTGCGGTGCCACCGCCATTGCGGTCAGCCGCGACGAGGCCGAGCGTCTGCGCTTCTGGAGCGGGCGCAAAAATGCCTTTCCGGCCAGCGGGCGCATTAGCCCGGACTACATGTGCATGGACAGCACCATTCCGCGCAAGCGGCTGGCCGACTTGCTGCTGGCGATTGCCGACATGGAGAAAAAATACCAGTTGCGCTGTGCCAATGTGTTTCATGCGGGCGACGGCAACCTGCACCCGTTGATTTTGTTTGATGCCAACGACGCCGACCAGTTGCACCGCTGCGAGCTGTTTGGTGCCGAGATTCTGGAAACCAGCGTGGCGATGGGTGGCACCGTGACTGGCGAACATGGGGTGGGGATCGAGAAGCTCAACAGCATGTGCGTGCAGTTCAGCGCTGCAGAAAACGAGCAGATGTTTGGTGTCAAACGCGCCTTTGACCCACTCGGGCTGCTGAACCCCGGCAAGGTCATCCCGACGCTGCACCGCTGCGCGGAATACGGCAAGATGCTGGTGCGCGGTGGCCAGCTCAAACACCCCGAGTTACCTCGCTTTTAATAGCGCACCATGCAAGGTTTACGAGGACTGGCGTGGCTTTTGGCCATGCAATCGTTGGGGGAAATGCTGTCGCGGGGTCTGCAACTGCCGTTTCCGGGGCCGGTGATCGGGATGCTGCTGCTGCTGCTGGCCCTGCGCTGGCCGGTGGTGCGCGAGCCGGTGGCTGCCTGCGCCAATTTTCTTCTGATGCACCTGTCCTTGCTGTTTGTGCCGGTGGGGGTGGGGGTAATGACGCACCTGGGGTTGCTGAGCCAATACGGCGTGCGCATGTTGCTGGTGATTGTGCTGTCCACCTGGATCGGGCTGGCGGTGACAGCCTGGGTGCTGCACGCCTGCCGGGAGCGCTAAGCCATGCCAAATTTTGTTGAATTGTGGGTCTATCTGTCCGCCACGCCGCTGTTTGGCCTGACGGCCACGCTGGTCGTGTATGTGCTGGCGCAAGCGGTTTATGCCCGGCTGCAGCAGGCCTCGTGGGCAAATCCGGTGCTGTGGTCGGTGGTGCTGATTGCCAGCTTGCTGACGCTGTCGGGGGTGAGTTACCCAACTTATTTTTCTGGCGCGCAGTTCATCCACTTTCTGCTTGGGCCTGCCGTGGTGGCGCTGGGCTGGCCGCTGTGGCAGCGCCGCAGCGAGTTGGTTGCACGCTGGCGCGGACTGCTGTTGGCAGCGCTGTTGGGGGGCACGGCGGCCAGCGGGTCAGCGCTGTTGTTGGGCTGGGCGGTGGGTTTGCCGCCCGAGGTGGTGTTGTCGCTGGCCCCCAAATCGGTGACTGCCCCGGTGGCGATGGGTATTGCCGACAAGATTGGCGGCATTCCGGCGCTGGCAGCGGTGTTTGCCGTGGTCACCGGCATGGTTGGCGCGCTCAGCGGCCAGTGGCTGTTTGGCTGGCTGGGGATCGGCACTGACCGCAGCGGCTGGGTGGCGCGCGGTTTTGCTCTGGGCACTGCTGCGCACGGCATTGGTGCCGCGCGGGCGCTGCAAGTGGATGCGGATGCGGGTGCCTATGCCGGGCTGGCGCTGGGACTGCAGGTGGTGCTGGCCTCACTGCTGATTCCGTTGCTGTTTCAGCTGTTTTGACCGTGCCATGCGGGTCCATGTTTTTCTCAATCACACCTTTAACCTTGTCTTTTTCCCATTTGGATAAACCCACGCTGGCCACCCGCCCAGTAAAGTGGAGTCACTAGTGTGCCGACAAAACAAGCCATATGACGTTTGAGAGTTCCTTAACCAATATTGTGCTGGGCGATCAGGTTCGCTTCAAAGAAGAGCGCCTTGCCATGCTGACACCTGGCGACAGAAAGAGGCTGAGTGGTCGGGTCGGTGTGGTCCAGAGCTACTGGAACTTCACCAGAAAGTTGACTGTCTTGTTCCCCGAGGACGCTGGCCGCGCGCTGTTGCGCATTCTGAGCGTCGATCCAAGGCAACTTGAACGTGTTGACACGGGCAGTATGGCGACTGATGGCGAACCAGAGATCACCGGCGAAGCCAGTGGCGAGGCAAAACTGTCACAGGAGGATACGGACAACCTTTTTGGTTAACGATGAAAAACATCGGCTGTCATCCCGTCCCCGGATCGAGCCCGGGGTTTCAGCACCCGGGATCCATGAATTCGGCTGAGCGTGCAGTAGAACGCAAGTTGGCTTGTGCCCGGCGGCCGTCAATAACTGTGAAGGTGCGAGTTTCTGGAGGTTTATCACTAGGGTATTAGGGTGTGGGCACTAAGGGTTTTCCCGATAATTTCGCCGTCCTAAACATTTTTGTGAAAGAAGACCCTCATGAGCTCCAAAAAACTCTCAGCCGTTACGTGCCACGTCATCCACGCGTACGCTAACACCGCCAGCAATGTGATTCACGCTTACCGTGCAGGTGGCGAACGTGTGGTTGGCATGTTGGATGAGCGCTGGAACAGCGCCTTCAAACAGTCGCGTTCACAACTGGCTGATGGCGTGGCCAAGAACGCCACTGCGGTGCACCAACTGCTGCACAAGTACACCTTGAAAGGCCTGACCGTGACCTCGGGTCGCGCACAAGGTGTAGTCAATCAGGTCGTCAAGTTGGCTGATGCTGGGGTGAAGAGCGTGGCTGAGAATGTCGATCAATTTGAAGGCAAAACAGGTGTTAATGTGCTCAGCTCGGTTGCTCAGGCTGCTTTGCTGGGTGTCGTACCTTGGAGCAATCTGGTCGATCAGATCGAGCAAAAGTCGGCTGATCTTGCCAGCAAAATCGCCGGCGACTCCCTTGCCAAGTCTGTGACCAAACGCAGTCGCTCCAAGGTGCACCGCCCGGTTGCCAAAGCGGTTGCCAAGACCACAAAGGAGACCGTTGCCGAGGTGGCTACGGTTGCTGAGGTCGTTGCGGCTTAGTCCACGCAATTCGCTACAAAACGAGCCCTTCGGGGCTTTTTTGGAGCCTGTCAGTTCTTATGCGAACCGACACACGACGCTCATGGGGATTTGACCAGCCGCTTGGCAGGTTCGTCATCGGCCATCACCGTATCGGCCCAGGGTTTGAGTTTGCTGGTGTCGGCGCGCAAAATTTCTTGCTTGACAGCCAGAATTTGCGCCGGATGCATGGAGAAACTGCGTAAGCCCATGCCCAGCAGCAGCCGCGTCAACGTTACGTCGCCGGCCATTTCACCGCATACGCTGACCGGTTTGCCCTGCGCCTGGCCTTCGGCAATGGTGTTGGCGATCAAGCGCAACACGGCCGGGTGTAGGGGGTCATACAGGTGCGCTACCGCTTCATCGGCGCGGTCGATGGCCAGCGTGTACTGAATCAGGTCGTTGGTGCCGATCGATAGAAAGTCAAAGTACTTGAGAAACACCTTCAGGGTCAGGGCGGCTGCCGGAATCTCGATCATTGCGCCAACCTGGACCGGCCCATACGCCACGCCCCGGTTGTCCAGCTGCACGCGGGCATGGTCAATCAGGGCCATGGTCTGTCGAATTTCGCTGGCATGCACCAGCATCGGGATCAGCAGATGCACCGGGCCGTGCGCGGCGGCACGCAAGATGGCGCGCAATTGCGTCAGGAACATGGCCGGGTCGGCCAGGCTCCAGCGAATGGCGCGCAGACCCAGGGCAGGGTTCAGGTTCAGGTTGGCATCGCCGCGCAACACCTCGTCGAGCGGCTTGTCGGCCCCCACATCGACGGTGCGGATTGTCACTGGCAGGCCTTGCATGCCTTCAACGGCGCGCCGGTAGGCCTTGTACTGCTCGTCTTCATTGGGCAACTTGCCGTGGCGGCCCATGAACAGGAACTCGCTGCGAAACAGCCCAACGCCCACCGCACCGGCCGCCAGGGCAGCAGCAGCATCGTCGGGCATTTCGATATTGGCCAGCAGTTCGATGCGCTGCTTGTCCATGGTGATGGCCGGGGTGTGCAGCAAGCGGGTGAGACGGCCGCGTTCGAGCTCGCCCTGGCGTTGCTTGAAGCCGTATTCGGCCAGGATGATGGGCGACGGATCGACCACCACGACACCAGCATCGCCGTCGATGATGACCCAGTCGTCCTGACGCATCAACTGGCTGGCCCAGCGCGCTCCCACGACCGCCGGGATGTCCAGACTGCGCGCCACGATGGCGGTGTGCGAGGTCTTGCCGCCCACGTCGGTGACAAAACCGGCAAACACGCTTTGCTTGAACTGCAGCATGTCCGCCGGTGACAAATCGTGCGCCACCAAGATAAGCGGCACGTCCACCGTGTCGTTCAACAGCAGGTCTTGCTGTGAAGTCTTGCGGCCGCTGCGTGCCAGCGGCTGAATAATGGGCGAGGACACCCCCCGCATGGCGCGCAGGACTTTTTCTGTGATCTGCTCCAGATCGGCCTTGCGCTCGCGCAGGTAGTCGTCTTCCATTTCGTCAAATTGGCGCGCCACCACTTCCAACTGGCTGGTCAGCGCCCACTCGGCGTTGTAGAGCCGATCCTTGATCCAGTGTTTGACACCCGCTGCCAGTTCCTCGTCGGCCAGCAGCATCAAATGCACGTCCAGCATGGCCTTGAGCTCATGCGGTGCTTCTTTGGGCCCCATGTGTGCCACGCTGGCCTGCAGCCGGTGAATTTCGCTGACCACCGCGTCCCGGGCATCGCGCGCCCGGTTGATTTCAGCGGTCACCTGTGCGGCCTCAATGAAATAGTGCGCGACATCCAGCCGGCTTGATGCCACCAGCACAGCACGCCCAATGGCTATGCCGCGCGCCACCGCCAGACCGTGGATCGAAAAAGTCATAGCTTGCGCGTCAGGGCAATAAGCTTGGGAACCACTTTATTCACCTTCGCCAAACTTGTCGTTGATCAGCGCAAGGATGGCATCCATGGCCTCCTGCTCATGCAAGCCATTGGTCTCCACATCGATCTGGACACCCATGCCCGCTGCCAGCATCATCACACCCATGATGCTCTTGGCGTTCACCCGGCGGTCGCCACGGTACATCCAGACCTCACAGGGGAAACTTCCGGCCAGTTTGGTCAGCTTGGCTGAGGCGCGGGCATGCAGGCCCAGCTTATTGCTGATGGTCGTGGTGGTTCTGATCATGGTTTTTTCGACTCTGATTTTGCGGTGCAGTAACCGCGACTTGCATGACACCCTGCGTGCCGCCGGCCAAGGCGCGGGCCACCAGTGCATCAAGCGGCTCGTTGCGGTAGGTGATGGCACGCATCAACATCGGCAGGTTGACACCGGCAATCAACCGGGTACTCACGCCATCCACCAGCTTTTGCGCCACATTGCACGGAGTGGCACCAAACAGGTCGGTCAGCACCAGGGTGTTGGCCTTGTTCAGTTGTGTGATCACCAATCGGGCGCTGACCAAGGTTTCGTCCGAAGGCATGTTGGGTTGCACATCCAGCACCGCCAATGCCGTGGCGGCATCCGGAAACACATGCAGGACGCACTGGCGCAAGGCGCTGGCCAGCGGCGCATGGGCAATGATGAAAATACCGTTGTTCATGTCACTCTAACGCCACCGTGCGCAAAGCAAGGCGGATAAATCGGTTGACGGGTGGGGCGAAGCTCGGATTATGACTTTTTGCTGGCAAAAATCCGGCTTGAGGCAGACGGCTGTTGCGTAAATTAACGCTCTGGGCCACAGTCAGCCGAGACGCGACAGCCAATTTGCAAAACTAGACCCTCATAATAAATTGCCGTCTGGCCCTTATCTGGAAAGAGTTTATAGCTATAAAAAAAGTATCTTCTATTGCTGCAGTTGTCAACTGGCAGAGGCGATTGCATCGGGCTGCAACTTTGCCAAGGCGCGTCACATTGTTGTCAGCAGGCTGCCATGGATGCACAGCAGCCCATCGGTCAGGCCCTTTGGTGCATCATCAAGCCCAAAACGAGCGCTGTCTGAGCTGATTACTTGAGTACCCCAAAAACCTTTTTCAGCAAGTCGCTGCCGGTTCCCAGCGGATCCTGACGGATTTTTTTCTCTTCTTCGCCAATCATGAAATACAAGCCATCAAGCGTTTTGCTGGTTACATAGGTTTCAATACGCTCTTCATCGCCCTTGACCAATCCCATGCTGGCGGCTTTTTGGGCGAGTTGGTTGTATTTGCCGGCCAAGTTGACGCGTGCTGTGACTTTTGTGACGACGGGCAAGAATTTTTGCCCTAGCGGGGTACGGGTTTTGTCCGCAAAAAAATGGGTGACCGAGGTTTCGCCGCCGGTAAGGATGCCTTTGGCATCGCCGACGGTCATGGATTTAACGGCGCCCAACAGCATGTCGTGCGCCAGTGGCACGGCCTGTTCGGCCGCATGGTTCATGGCGTTGAGCAGTTCATCGATGCGCTTGCCCTGTCCCAGTGCGCGCAACAGTTTTGCAGCATCGTTAAGATAACCGGGCAGCGGGATACGCACCTTGTCGTTGCCCAAAAAACCATTCGGACGGCCAAGCAGGTCGATTGCGGCGATTGCGCCGCGCTCCAGCGCGGCCTTGATACCCTGCGAGGCTTGCAGGTTGCTCAGGCTGCCGAGCGTCTGCGCTTGCGCTGCGGTGTGAACCCACGGAAAGGGGGCAAGGGCAGCGGTGACGACTGCCATGCTGAACGTTCTTCTGTGCATGTTATTGCTTTGCGAATTGCGCCGACGGAAGGCCCTGGGTGAACAAGCAGCGTCGTGACGACGCTGGCCATTGCTGTCCAGCGCCGCGCAGACAAGGTTTTATTTGGCGCGGAAGTCGTCGTGGCACGACTTGCAGGTACCGCCTACGGCGTTGACGGCCACTTTGATGCTGTCGAGGTTGCCGGTCTTGGCTGCGGCAGACAAGTTGGTCATTTCGGTTTCCATTTTTTTGGCATAGTCGTCAAATTTGGCTTTGTTGCTCCAGATTTCCGGCTTCGCCTTGGTGTCTCCCATATCGGTATCAGGGCCAAATGCCGCCCAGGGAAGCGTGCCGACAAATGCTGCCACAGCGGCGCTGTCGGCAGCAACCTTGGCGTTGAAAGGAATCTTGCCTTGTGCCATGCCAGCGACCCGGCCAAAGTTTTGTTGCATCACGAACAGGGCGTTCTTGCGGTACTTGATGGCATCCTCAGGTTTGGCAAATTGTGCGGATGCTGGCAATACAAAAGTAGCGGCGATGCCAGCCAACAGGAGTGCAGAGAATTTTTTCATGGGTTTCCGATCAAAGTTAAACTGAAAAGTGAAAACTGACGCGGGCAGAGTTTATTGTGATTGTGCAAAACTTGCTGCCTGTACTGCTCCATAAGGTTGTTATGAAAACGATTGTCCGTGTCTGGGATGCACCCACGCGCCTGTTTCATTGGGTGTTGGCAGTTGGCGTGGTGGGACTGGTTGTCACCGCCCAAATTGGCGGTGCGGCCATGGATTGGCATTTTCGGCTGGGATACAGCGTGCTGACGCTGCTGCTGTTTCGGGTGGTGTGGGGGTTTGTCGGGGGACATTGGTCGCGTTTTGGCAGTTTTGTGGTTACCCCGGCACGTGTCATTGCGTATGTTCGTTCTGGCAGCAATGCCCCACATGCCGTGGGCCACAACCCGATGGGGGCCATGTCGGTGTTGGCATTGCTGGGTTTTTTGGCACTGCAGGTCGGCTCCGGTCTGCTTAGTGACGATGAAATCGCTGCCAGTGGGCCGCTGGTGAAGTATGCCGCCTCTGCGCTGGTGGCCAACGCCACCTTCTATCACAAGGAGGTGGGCAAGCTGATTCTGCTGGCGCTGGTCGCCTTGCATCTGGGCGCCATTGCGTTTTACCGCTTGAAAAAAGGCGAGGACCTGGTGGGTCCGATGTTGACTGGCGACAAAATGCTGGAGGCATCCGTGCCTGCCTCCAGTGACCGGCTGGGTGACCGCGTCAAAGCGCTGATCATCATATTGATATGCGCTGCATTGGTTATGGCAATGGTGCGCTGGCTGGGTTGAGGCGTGCAAGGACGCTGCCCAAGACTGACAGACCATAAAAAATGGCTCACACAGTGAGCCATTATTAATTGCGGTGCGGTGAATTCACCGCAACATTCAGACGATCGATGCCTTTTCAACCAGGCGGGTTGCTACCCAGTTCTTGGTCTTGGAAATCGGGCGGCTCTCGGTGATCTCGATCATGTCGCCCATCTTGTACTCGCCCTTTTCATCGTGCGCGTGGTACTTGCTGGACTTGCCCACAATCTTGCCATAGAGCTCGTGCTTGACGCGGCGCTCGATCAACACAGTGACAGTCTTGGCGCGTTTGTCGCTGACCACCTTGCCAATCAAGGTGCGCTTGAGGGATGTTTTAGCTTCCGTCATTGTTGGCTCCTTAGTTGGCGGATGGGGCAGCCGCAAGCTTTTCGACCAGAATGGTCTTGGCGCGAGCAATATCACGGCGCGCAGAGCGCAGTGTGGCTGTGTTGTTGAGTTGCTGCGTTGCCTTTTGCATGCGCAGGCCGAAATGGGCTTTCTGCAGGCTCTTGATTTCGGCTTGCAGGGCAGCTGCGTCTTTGGCGCGTAATTCAGTCGTTTTCATATCGTTTGCTCCTGATTACTGGCCGATCATGCGGGCCACAAAGGTCGTTCGCAAAGGCAGCTTGGCAGCCGCCAAGCGGAACGCTTCGCGCGCCAACTCTTCGCTGACACCAACAATCTCAAACACGATCTTGCCAGGCTGAATTTCAGCCACGTAGTACTCTGGGTTGCCCTTACCGTTACCCATCCGCACTTCAGCGGGTTTTTGGGAAATGGGTTTGTCAGGAAACACCCGAATCCAGATGCGGCCACCGCGCTTGACGTGGCGCGAAATGGCACGACGGGCGGCTTCAATCTGACGCGCGGTCAAACGACCGCGGTCAGTACATTTCAGTCCAAAATCACCAAACGCCACCGAACTGCCCCGGGTGGCGATGCCGGTGTTACGGCCTTTTTGCTCTTTGCGGTATTTTCTACGTGCAGGTTGCAACATGTTTATTCTCCTTTACCGTCGGGTGCTGCACCCGGCGCGGCTACCTTGCGGACGCGCTGAACGGTGGGTTTAGTGGCATCGGCAGCCAGTGCCTGTGCCGGTTTGTCGCTGCCGTCAGACGGTGCGGCATTGCTGCCCATCGGGCGGCGAGCACCACGGGGGGCCGGACGGTCAGAACCCGGGCGGGCACCGCCACGGTCATCGCGGCGTGGGCCGCGCGGGCGCCGCTCGTCGTCGGGACGTGGTGTCTCGACGGCAGGCAGGTCGTTGCGACCCAAGGTATCACCCTTATAGACCCAGACCTTGACACCAATGATGCCGTAAGTGGTCTTGGCTTCAGAAGTGCCGTAATCAATGTCAGCACGCAGGGTGTGAAGTGGCACGCGACCTTCGCGGTACCACTCGCAACGTGCGATTTCAATACCGTTCAAGCGACCAGACGACATGATCTTGATGCCCAGGGCACCCAGACGCATGGCATTTTGCATGGCACGCTTCATGGCGCGACGGAACATGATGCGCTTTTCAAGCTGCTGGGTGATCGAGTCGGCAATCAGCTTGGCATCGATTTCAGGCTTGCGCACTTCTTCGATGT
>JAIFMT010000015.1 GCA_020048295.1 Rhodoferax sp. | reverse complement strand
AAAAAAGACCTGTTCGCCCTGCTGCAATGCGAAGAGATTGGCATGGGCCTGACCGACAGCCTGGCAATGAGCCCGGCGGCCAGCGTTTGCGGCTTCTACCTGGCGCACCCGCAGGCCAGCTATTTCAGCGTCGGCAAGATCGGCGAAGACCAGCTGCGTGACATGGCGAAAAGGCGCAGTCTGCCTGAAGAAGATTTGGCGCGTCTGCTGGCACCCAATTTGTGAGAGTCAATAGGGCACATAAGAGCTTGATCCAGTATCGCCACCGATAGAAGTCAAGACAGATGTCAAAGAAACCGGTGACAGTTAGGCCGAGTTGCTGACGCCAACTGCCAAATTAACTGCACGCGCCGAGACATCAGGGCTACGGCGGCCCTATTGGCACTCCGAAGGGGATGCTGCACTCCAGGGCAGGCGGCTGATTGAGTCGCTGAATGGGTCGATCTTGGCGATCTCGGAGCGCGAAAAGGTGACGCAAGTTGCCCCTCGCCGAAGCCGAATGCGGTCATTATCGAGACGCTCCTCTGTCCACGAACCTGTAGCGCCCGCAGCCTCGGCGATTTTTCGTTCCACGGTGACTGGCAAACGGCCCTGAAACGGGGAACTGGCCGCCAAACCTGGCATCAAGGATTTCATCGCCTCGCGTGACAGGGTCAAATTCAAGCCTGCGCCCACCTGCTTGGGCACGTCAGCTGAGTTGTCGCCAGTGGGCGGTGGCAGCACAGCTGCGTTCGACAGCGCTGCCGCATTGGATAGCGCATCACCTTGGATTGAGCCCGACGCAGCGCTGGCACGCTTGGGATCAACCCGCGTGGGATTGGCAACTTGGTGAGTTTGGTTTTGCCGAAGTCTGGTCGCCGCAGGTGCAGGCGGCTCCAAAAGAAACACAATGGTCGTGGCGTGATTGGGGCTCGCCAGATGGGCATTTGGCCGGTTTAGTCGATTTGGTAGCGACTGATGCACGACTGTCCAGAGCCAGCTCAGCAACAGCATATGGCCTGCTACAACACCAACAACAATCAGCGTTCGGTTCAACCGCATTCGAAGTGATGGTAGGCTCACCCCGAGCTCATTCGAGCTTGAGGCCTGCCACCACCTCAGCCCGCCTGACATCGCCTGAGGACTTCTGAACGGACAAACGTACAGTCTGATCCACTTCTCGATTCATGCAGTGCAACATGTCGGGTGCCTTACTGCCGACGGCCTTTTTACCCTCTGACTTCAGCGCAGGGTTGAGACAAGAGCCCTCACCATCCACGGGCACGAAGATACCGAGGTAAGCCTTCTTGCCAGCCATCGCGCCGCCCATAACCAAGATCAACAGCAAGCCGATGAGATTGATTTGAACTCGATACACAGTGCCTCCAATTTGTGCCGACAGCATACACCAGAGTCCAAACCGTGCTGACTGAGAGCAAGGCAAACTTGGCGACCTGGCCGCGTTGTTACGCCGCATTCTGATCTGCGGCTTTGGCATCTCTCTTGCCGCTGGGGTAGAGGCGCAAATCAGCGCCGCCAGCCGGGAGTAAATTGTGCACCGGACTGGCCACAGCTTGGACGCACCGAAAACACCCGACAGTGCATTGGCGGTGGCGGCATCCGGATTGCGCATAAAGCCGGCCAGGGTGCTGCCTGTCTGGGAAATTGAAGTCAGTGTCGTATTGACCTTGTTGGCTGTCACCCTGTAGCCATTACCTCTATTGCACTAAACGCTTCCGTGACTCATTGGTCGCAAGGGTCTTCAATACCGGTCACCCAGACCTTCTGCACACCGCTTGCATCCAGGCGATGGCACGACACCAGGCCTCCCGGCGACAAGACGCCAACAATGAGGTGCGGCGCGTTGGTACCAGTCAGTGTTTTCCGGTAAAGAGCTATCAAAGGCGCAACTATCCGGGCGTTGTATTGCTGGGCCATGTCCTCGCTGCTGGAAAACTGGATCTGATTGACCTTGTCGGAGCGGCACAGCAGCCGGTGGTAGGTGTGCCCACCGCCGCTGCCGGTAGCGTTGAATTCGCAGTCCAGATTGGCCTCCTGCTTTGCCGCGCGCACGAATGGCTGCACAGCATCGACATCACCATCCCAGGCCATTGTCATGGCGGCCCAGGCCACAGCGGCCGACAGGTACAGGGCAGAACCCACCCGCCAGCGCTGTCCACCATACCATTTGAGCACCCAGATAAAGGGCACGACGGGCAACAGCACAAGTCCCAAAAAACCCAGCGCCGCGTTCTTTCGAAACATGTCGGCCACCACCACCAAGGCCAGACCGAACCAAACAATACCTGCCAAGATGGCCATCCACCACATCACGTTGCCTCCTGTTGGATAGTGACCCGCTGCTCCTGGCGCGGGCTAGCGGAAGTGGTCAAAATCATAACGTCAACGCGAAACCGATGGCAGCTCTTGTGCCGACATCCGGGATGTAGTCAAAGCGTCATCATTGCTTCATAAACTGGTTCGATGTCGTCCATCGAACTCATCAACGTCAGCAAACACTGGGGCCCCACCACCGCGCTGGATGCGGTCAACCTGTGCATTGCGCCGGGCAGCTTTTGCGTGCTGCTGGGGCCATCAGGCTGCGGCAAGTCCACCACGCTGCGCATCATCGCCGGGCTGGAGTCTGCCAGCAGCGGGCAGGTGCTGGTGGGCGGGCGTGACGTCACGGCGCAGCCGCCAGCGCAGCGCGGGCTGGCCATGGTGTTCCAGAACTACGCGCTGTTTCCGCACTTGAATGTGGCCGACAACATCACGTTTGGCCTGCAGGTGCGCCGCGTTGCCAAAGCCGAGATCGCGCGCCGCCTGCAACAGACCGCCGACTTGCTGGGGCTGACCGCACTGCTGCAACGCAAGCCGTCGCAACTCTCGGGCGGCCAGCAGCAGCGCGTGGCGCTGGGGCGGGCGCTGGTGGCGCAGGCCAAGGTGTGCCTGATGGACGAGCCGCTGTCCAACCTGGACGCGCAACTGCGCCAGGACATGCGCCGCGAACTGCGCGAACTGCAACAGCGCCTGGGGCTGACCGTGGTGTATGTCACGCACGACCAGAGCGAAGCCATGAGCATGGCCGACCAGGTGGTGCTGCTCAACCGTGGCCGCATCGAGCAGTCGGCCACACCGCGCACGCTGTACGCCACCCCGGCCAGTACCTTTGCCGCGCAGTTTGTCGGCACGCCGGCGATGAATCTGCTGCGCCTGCACGACGGCTGCATTGCCGGCAGCAGCATCAGGCTGCCACGCGGTGGCGCGCTGCTGGGCATCCGGCCCGAGTCGGTGGTCCTGGGCGGCCCGGTGCCGGCCACCGTGCAAAGCCTGGAATACCTGGGTGCCGACCTGGTGCTGCGCTGTCGCATTGGCAGCGAACCGATCACCGTGCGCACCACCGGCCAGTGTGAGGTGGCCGCTGACGCTGCGGTGGGTCTGCAGTGGCCACCCGATGCCGAACATTATTTCGATGCCAGCGGCACCCGTCTGGCCTGACCTACCCTTTTTTGGCTGTCACTCCTTTTCCACTTCCCCAACCTCCGCAAAACTTTTCAAAGGACCTTCCCATGCAAAGAAAAACCTTTACTCGCCTTCTTGCCGCCACCGCCCTGGCTTACGGCCTGCCACTGATGGCCAACGCCCAGCCCGCCACCGAGATTTCGTTCTTTTACCCGGTGGCCGTGGGTGGCCCGATTGCCGCCTACATCGACGCGCTGGCAGCGGACTTCAGCAAGGAAAACCCGGCCATCAAGGTCACCCCGATTTACGCCGGCAGCTACCAGGACACCATCGTCAAGGCGCTCACCGCGCACAAGTCCGGCACGCCACCAGTCACCTCGGTGCTGCTATCGACTGACATGTTCACGCTGATCGATGAAGACGCCATCGTGCCGATCGACAGCTTTGTCAAGACCGCCGACGACAAGGCCTGGCTGGGCAGCTTTTACAAAGCCTTCATGCTCAACAGCCAGAGTGGCGGCAAGACCTGGGGCGTGCCGTTTCAGCGCTCGACCATCGTGCTGTACTACAACAAGGAACTGTTCAAGGCCGCCGGACTGGACCCCAACAAGGCCCCCGCCACTTGGACCGAGATGGCCGACGTCGCCAAGAAGCTGACGCAAAAGGACGCATCGGGCAAGGTCACGCAATACGGCGTGCAAATTCCGTCGAGCGGCTTTCCGTACTGGCTGTTCCAGGCGCTGGCCATTGAAAACGGCGTGACGATGGCCAACGATGCCGGCAACGCGGTCAAATTTGACGACCCGAAGGTCATCGAGGCGCTGCAATACTGGGTGGACCTGGCCAAACAGGGCGTGCACCCAGCCGGCATCGTCGAGTGGGGCACCACGCCGAAAGACTTTTTCGAGAAAAAAGTGGCCATGATGTGGACCACCACCGGCAACCTGACCAACGTCAAGAACAACGCCAAGTTTGACTTTGGCGTGGCCATGCTGCCAGCAGGCAAGCAAAAGGGCTCGCCCACTGGGGGTGGCAATTTCTACATCTTCAAGAAGTCCAGCCCGGCGCAACAAGAGGCGGCCTTCAAGTTCATCAAGTGGGTCACGCAGCCCGAGCGTGCCGCGCGCTGGAGCATTGAAACCGGCTACGTGGCCACCTCGGAGGCTGCTTACAAAACCGACGTCCTGCGCAAATACGGCCACGACTTTCCTGCCGCCCTGGTGGCGCGTGACCAGTTGCCCTACGCGCTGGCCGAGTTTTCCACCCACGACAACCAGCGCGTGACCAAGGCCCTCAACGACGGCCTGCAAGCCGCGCTGACCGGCGCCAAGTCGCCGGCGCAAGCCATGCAGGATGCACAGAAGGAAGCCGACCGGTTGCTTCGAAGCTATAAATAATCTAGCTGCTTGCGCTTTCTGAATAAGGGCTAGAGGCCAATTTTGCTTAAATTTTCTGGTCTTGTACTGCGGCGCGCTGCGGCGGGCCGTCAACGGTTTTTCCAGGCCGCTGGCGTTGCCACTGCGCGCGCTCGTGCAAGCGCTTGGGCCAGCGCGCCATGCTGAGCCACAGCCCGCCGTCGCCCGCCGGCCTGCGGGCGGTGCACGCCTATTTGTTGCTGTTGCCGGCCCTGCTGTTGCTGGCCGCCTTCACCCATGTGCCGGCGGTCGCCACGCTGATCGACAGCTTTTATTCCACCCCCAAAGGTGCACGCCCCGGCGTCTGGGTCGGGCTGGAAAACTACCAGCTGATGCTGCACGACCCGGTATTCTGGAAAGCGCTGCAAAACAACCTGTGGTTTGCGCTGGCCACCATTCCGGCCTCGATTGCGCTGGCGCTGGCGATGGCGCTGTGGGTCAACGAGCGCATCGCCGGGCGCGCCTTCTTGCGCATGGCCTACTTCACGCCGACGGTGCTGCCGATGGTGGCGGTGGCCAACATCTGGCTGTTTTTCTACACGCCGGGCTACGGCCTGCTGGAGCAGATCACCGCGCTGCTGGGCTTGCCATCACACAATTGGCTGGGCGACCCCCACACCGCGCTGGGTGCTATCACGCTGGTGGCGGTGTGGAAAGAGGCCGGTTTTTTCATGATCTTTTACCTGGCCGCGCTGCAATCCTTGAGCCCGAGCCTGCGCGAGGCCGCTGCCATTGAGGGGGCTTCACGCTGGTATTTTTTCCGCCGGGTGCAATGGCCGCTGCTGATGCCCACCACGCTGTTTGTGATGATCAACGCGGTCATCAATGCGGTGCGGCTGGTGGACCATGTGGTGGTGCTGACGCGCGGCGGACCCGACAACGCGTCCACCCTGCTGCTGTACTACCTGTACGAGGTCGGCTTCAAATTCTGGGACACGGCTTACGCGGCGGCCCTCACCGTGGTGCTGCTGGTGCTGCTGGCGGCGGTGGCGCTGCTGCAGTTTTTTGTGCTGGACCGGCGCGTGCATTACCAATGAGCCATTCTGCTGCCACCCGACTGGTCTATAACGAACCGGGCTGGCTCGACCTGCTGGCGGCCTGGCTGCTGGCCATCCTGTGGGTGCTGCCGCTACTGTATTCGGTGTGGACGGCGTTTCACCCCACCGAATACTCCACCCGCTTGGTGCTGCTGGCTCCGCTGACGCTGGACAACTTTGCCAGCGCCTGGAGCGCCGCGCCGTTTGCGCGCTATTTCCTCAACACCGGTTTGCTGGTGACGATGATTCTGGTCTGCCAGCTGCTGCTGGCCACGTTGGCGGCGTATGCCTTTGCACGCTATGAATTTGCTGGCAAGAAGCTGCTGTTTGCGCTGGTGCTGGTGCAGCTGATGGTAATGCCCGACATCCTGCTGGTGGAGAACTACAAGACCATGGCGCGCCTGGGTCTGGTCGATACGCTGCTGGCAGTTGGGCTGCCGTACTTTGCCTCGGCGTTTGCCATTTTTTTGCTGCGCCAGACCTTCATGGGCATTCCACGCGAGCTGGTGGAGGCGGCTTGCGTGGAAGGCGCGCGGCCGTTGCAAATTCTTTGGCGGGTGTATGTGCCGCTGGCGCGGCCGGTCTATACCGCGTTTGCGCTGGTGTCGGTGAGCTTTCACTGGAATAATTTCCTCTGGCCGCTGATCATCACCAACAGCGTCACCGCGCGGCCGCTGACCGTGGGCTTGCAGGTGTTTGCCAGCACCGACCAGGGCATTGACTGGGCCATCATCACTGCCGCCACGCTGATGACTTCGGCCCCGCTGCTGCTCGGCTTCCTGCTGTTTCAGCGGCAGTTTGTGCAAAGCTTCATGCGCGCGGGCATCAAATAGGCGTCAAATCGGCATCAACCAAGGAGCAAGCGATGAAACTGATCACCTGGAATGTGCAGTGGTTTTGCGGGCTTGACGGCCAGGTCAGCCTGGCGCGCGTGCTTGACGAGGCCTGCGCCATGGCTGACTTTGACGTGCTGTGTCTGCAGGAAGTGGCGGTTCATTACCCGCAGCTGCAGGGCAACGCGGGGTTTGACCAGGCCGAGCGGCTGCGTGAGCTGCTGGCGGCGCGCCGGCCGGGCTTTGACGTGTTTTTTGGCGCAGCCGTCGATGAATGCCCGCCCGGTGCCACGCGCCAGCGCTTTGGCAACCTGATCGCCAGCCGACTGCCGGTGCTGCAAGTGCAGCATTACCCGCTGCCTTATCCGGCCGATGGCGGCGTCAATTCGATGCCGCGCATGGCAACGGTGGCCACCGTGCAAGCCGCCTTTGGGCCAGTGCGCGTCATGACCACGCATCTGGAATATTTCTCGGCGCGCCAGCGTCTGGCGCAGGCGCAGGCCTTGCTGGACCTGCATGCGCAGGCTTGCGCGCACGCCAGCGCACCGCCCTTGCCCGACCTGGAAGGCCCGTTTCAGGCCAAACCGCACACGCGCAGCGCGATCGTCTGCGGCGACTTCAACTGCGGCCCCAACACACCCGAACACGCGCTACTGCAAGCCACGCCTGCCGCACCGGCCAGCGCGCTGCACGATGCCTGGCAGCTATTGCATGGCGACACGCCGCAACCGCCGACGTTTCGCGTGTTTGACAAGCGCTACGGGCCCGAGCCGATCTGCTGCGACTTTGTGTTTGTCAGCGACGAGCTACAAGGCCGCGTGCAGGCCATTGAAGTCAATTCCACCACGCAGGCCTCGGACCACCAGCCGGTGCTGCTGGTGCTGGACGCCGACTCATTGAGCATCCCAGCGTGATTTGATGTCGGTCAGCTGCGGCAAGATGCGGTCGAACACATCCACCAGCCGCGGCTCGAAATGGCTGCCAGCACCCTGGCGCACCGTGGCCACCACACGTTCCATCGGCCAGGGCTCCTTGTAAGGGCGCTTCATGGCCAGCGCGTCAAACACATCGGCGAGCGCCACCACACGCGCAAAGTCCGGAATCGCCAGGCCAGCCAGCCCATCCGGATAACCACTGCCATCCCAGCGCTCATGGTGGTGCAGCGCAATTTCGGCGGCCATCCTGAACACCGGTGCCTCGCTCTTGGCCAGAATGTCGTGGCCAATGCGCGAGTGGGTTTTCATGATCTGCCACTCATCGGCATCCAGCGCCGCCGGTTTTTTGAGGATGGCGTTGGGAATGCCGATTTTTCCGGTGTCATGCATGGGTGCGGCCAGTTCAATCTGCCGGCACATGTCGGCGGGCAGTCCGTAGCCTTCGGCCAGCGCCCCCGCGTAGGCGGCCATGCGCCAGATGTGCACGCCGGTGTCGGTATCGTTGAAGTGGCCAGCCTCGCCCAGCATGTGAATCGCGTCGCGGTGGCTTTGCTCCAGATGGCTGGCGCGCACCAGCGATAAATGGGTGCGCACGCGGGCCCGCACGATGGGCGGCGACACCGGTTTGACGATGTAGTCCACCGCGCCCACCTCAAACCCGGTGGCCTCGTCACCCACCTCCGACAAGCCACTGACAAAAATCACCGGAATACTCTCGGTCAGCGGATTGGCCTTGAGCTGGTGACACAGCGCGTAGCCATTCATGCCAGGCATTTCAACGTCGAGCAAGATCAGCGCCGGGGTGTGCTTGGCAACCGCCGCCAGCGCCTCGGGACCACTGCGGGCAAACACCAGCGCGTAGTCGTCAGACAAGATCTGCTCCAGCGCTGCCAGGTTTTGTGGCTCGTCATCCACAATCAGAATCAGGCTGTTGGACATGCTTCAGGGCTCCAGTGAAAGCCCCAGCGACAGGGCAATGGCGCGGGTGGCCGCCTCGGCCCCCCGAAAATCATAGTTTTCTATCGCGCTGTGCAGCGGCTGCAGTGGCTCATGGGGCAGCAACTTGTCCAGTTCGGCCAACACCGGACGGATCTGGCTGGGTTGGTCGGTGTGGCACGCCTGCAGCATGCGCGCCAGTTGCGCAGCCAGCTGCGTGGCATCGCGCAGCGCCAGCTCGGCGGCATCTTGGATTGCCACGGGTGGCGCAAACTGCGCAATGGAGGCCAGCGCCGTGTCCAGTGCGTCCTGCAGCTGTTGCAGGCTGCGGCTGCTGTCGGTGCCCTGCTGCAATGCCTGCCCCGCGTTGGCGGCAGCGGCGGCAAGCTCTTCGAGCGCCAGGTTGCTGGCCGCACCCTTGAGCTTGTGCGCCAATGCCAGCGCAGCGGGTTTGTCCAGTTGCGCCAGACTCTGGGCCACATCGGCGTAATCGCGGGCAAATTTGCGCAGGTATTGCTGGTAGGCCGGCACATCGCGCCAGATGGTCAGCCCGCGCTCCACCGCCAGGCCAGGCAGATTTTGTGGCCCTGACAGCCCTTGCGCTGTGTCTTTTCTGAGCTGCACCTCGGGCACCACCCAGCCGGTGAGCTGAATCAGGATGGCAATCACCGCATCCACATCAAACGGCTTGGTGACAAAGCTGTTCATGCCGGCGCTGCTGGCCAGCTCCTGCTGCTCCATAAAGGCACCGGCCGTCAAAGCAATCACCGGCAGCCGGGCCAGCGCCGGCAGTTTTCGGATCTGGCGGGTGGCTTCATAGCCATTGAGCACCGGCATTTGCACGTCCATCAGCACCGCATCGACCTCACCCGAATGCGCCAGCAACCAGTTCACGGCTTGCTGGCCGTCGTTGACCAGTGACACCAGCGCGCCTTCGCCGGCCAGAATGCGCTGCGCCACTTCGCGGTTGATGTCGCTGTCGTCCACCACCAGAATGCGCATGCCGGTCAGGCGCTGGTGCAGCCGGCTCGGGCTGCGCACCTGGCCGCCCTGGCGCACCCGCATGGCGTGCGCCACGGCGTTGTATAGGCTTGACGAGGTCACCGGCTTGCTCAGCACGGCATCGGCGAGCCGGCTGTCCGGATGGTCAAAGCGCTGGCGGCTGGAGTAGGCGGTCACCATGATGATGATCGGGTCTTCCAGCCGCTTGAGCTCATGGCGGATTTTGCGGGCGGTCTCAATGCCATCGAGCCCCGGCATCTGGTAGTCCAGCACCAGCACCTCGCGCTGCGGCGGTTTGCCGTCCTGCAGCTGCAGGTGGGCAATGGCGGCCAGGCCCGAGCTGACTGCCGTGACCGCCCAGCCCAGCGCGCCCACCATGTTGCACAGCGCCGCACGCGCGATTGGGTTGTCGTCGGCAACCAGCACCCGCAGTCCGGCCATTTCGGGGGCGGCCAGCCAGGCATCGGGCTCGCGCTCAAAGCCCAGGACAAACCAGAATTCGCTGCCGCTGCCAGGCACACTCGTCACATGCAGCTCGCCGCCCATGGCCTGCACCAGCCGGCGGCTGATGCTCAAACCCAGCCCGGTGCCGCCAAAGCGGCGGCTGGTCGAACTGTCCGCTTGCGAAAACAGGTCAAAAATCTCTTGCTGCTTGTCCAGCGGGATGCCAATGCCGGTATCGCGCACCGCAAAACGCAGGCTGACGCGCTTGTCATCCTCGGCGGCGATGTCGATCGACAACGCCACATGGCCTTGCTCGGTGAATTTGATGGCGTTGTTGGTCAGATTGATCAGCACCTGCTCCAGCCGCAGCGCGTCGCCCTTGAGCTGGCTGGTCTTGCTGGGCGGTGGCGCAATGATGAGTTCCAGCTCTTTGTCGCCGGCACTGGCCGACATGATGGTCGAGAGGTTGTCCAGCACGTCGCCCAGGCGAAACGGCACCTGCTCGATCTCCAGCTTGCCCGACTCGATTTTGGAAAAATCCAGAATGTCGTTGATGATGCCCAGCAGCGAACGCCCGGCCATGCGGATTTTGCGCACATGGTCGGGGGCCTCGCCCGGCAAATCACTTTGCTCCAGCAGGTAGGCCAGCCCCAGAATGGCATTCATCGGGGTACGAATTTCGTGGCTCATGTTGGCCAAGAATGCGCTCTTGGCCGCAGCGGCTGCTTCGGCGGTGGTTCTGGCCTCGTTCAGCGCGTGCTCGCTGCGTTTGTGGCTGGTGATGTCGGTGTAGGTCAGCAAGGTCCAGCCCGCCGACAGCGGCATGCCGCGCACCTCCAGGTAGATGCCGTCGTCTTGCCGGCGCTCGAAACACACCGTTTTGCGGTCAATCATGTACTGGGTGTAGCCCGCCAGCACCTCGTCAAAACTGCGCCCCGGGTAGTCGCCCCGGTCAAAGTTGAAACGCACCGAGTCGGCAAAGCAGAAGGGCTCTTTGGCCAGCAGTTCGGGCGGGTAATTCAGCAGCTCGCCAAACAGGCTGTTGCGCAGCACCGCCTGGCGCTGCTCGTCATACACCACCACGCCAAAGGGCAAGCGATCCAGCACCTCATTGAGCAGGCGGTTAAGGTCGCGAATTTGCGCGTCGCGCGCCCGGCGCTCGCGGTTGTCGGTCAGGGTGCTGCGGGTTTCCCGGGGCTGGCCCTGGGCATCCCGGATCAGGTCGCCGCTGACCAGAAACGGCAGAATTTGGCCATCCTGGCCAACAAAGTCAAACTCCAGGTCGCGTACGTGCCCGGTCTGCAAAAACCGGGGGTACTGGTACTTGAACACCTCCACACTGGCGGGGGTCATGAACTCGACGATGGGATGCCCCACGTAGTCGTCGCGGGCATAGCCCAGCAAGTTGAGTTCGGTCTGGTTGACACGCACGATGGTGCCGTCGGGTGCCAATGAGTGGTAGCCACAAGGTGCCTGGTCATACAGGTCAAGCAGTTCGCGGCTGCGCTGCGCCACCTGCGCTTCAAGCTGCTGGTTGAACTGCGTCAGTCGGTCTTGCGCCCGCTGACGTTCGGCCATCAGTTCCGTCACGTCGCGCGAGATGCCAAACAGACCGATCACCTGCCCGCCATCGCCAAAGACCGGGCCTTTGGTGACCAGAAAGGTCAACACCTTGCCGTCCAGTGTGGTGAGCTGCTCCTCCAGCGTCAGGTTGTGCGCACGGGCGATGATGGCCTGGTCGCTTTCCATCAGGGGCTTGGCAGAGTCTTGCGGAAACAGCGCCCGGTCGTCACGGCCAATGATCTCGGCAACCGGTTTGCCCACAAAGCCTGCGGCGGCCGCATTGGCCAGCACGTATCGGCCCTGCAGGTCTTTGACAAACACCGCATCCGAGGTGCCGGAAATCACGGCATCAAGCAGGCGGCGGTCCATTTTTGCCTTGTCCACGGCTTGATGCAGGGCCTCGCTGAACAGGCTGATGACGATGCCGTTGACGATCAGCATGGCCCACTGGAACAGGTCCAGATTCGAGGCAATGCGCATACTCTCCAGCGGTGCAATGCCTTGAAAGTTGACACCCAGTGCGGCCATGGCGGTGGCGGTCAGCCCTGGCCCCAGGCCACCGAACAAGGCACTCAGCGTCACCGGCAACATCAGCAAGATCAGCAACAAAGGTTGCCCTTGTGTCGATCCGGCAATCTTGGCCCGCACCAGCAACATGGCCAGCGTAATGACCACGGCAAACGCGTAAAGCAGCCAGCGCGGCCACCGCCTGGACTGCATGCCCGCCGACAGGTTGTCGATCAGGTTGACCCGCTTGGAGTCGCCGGCATTGGGCACGGCGTGCATCGCAAAGTAAAACACGGCCGTCGTACTGAGCACAAAGAACACGCCCTTGGCAGTGGACAGCCAGTGAATGGCCTCAATGTCGGCAAACATCGCCAGCAACTGGTCTGACAGAAAGATCCAGGCCAGCGCCAGCACAGCATAAATGGCTGCAGCAGCGAGAATAAAACGCTCACGAGGACGGTTGGCCATACGGTTTCCCTATGGATACATCGGGGGTCTGACACAGATCAGTGAAAACACGCCATTCCTTGCAAACAGATCAGTCAAAAAAGTCGGCAATCACGCCCTTGAAGGAATGGTAGCACCCTGAAAAGTCTTGTCCTTGCCGACATAGCAGCGCGTGCTGGACGCTTCAGTTATTGAAGCACTTAGCGCATATACAATAAGGGCTACAGCCCGATTTCTTATAAATTTACCATGACCTTCCCAAACGCCTTCGAAAACCTCAACGTCCTGTCGCAGCAAACCCTGCTGCCACCCTCGCGCCTGCATGACGCGGTGCCGGCCAGCGCGCGCGCCACCCAGACGGTGAGCGCCGCCCGCGCTGCCGTGGCGGCCATCCTCAGCGGCCGCGACCCGCGCCTGCTGGTGGTGGTGGGGCCGTGTTCGATTCACGACATCACCGCGGCGATGGACTATGCGCAGCGCCTCAAAACCCTGGCCGATGAGTTGCAAAACCAGCTGTTCATCGTGATGCGCGTGTACTTTGAGAAACCGCGCACCACGGTGGGCTGGAAAGGGCTGATCAACGACCCGCACATGGACGACTCGTTTTGCATCGAAGAAGGCCTGCACATCGCCCGCAAACTGCTGGTCGATCTGAACGACATGGGCTTGCCCTGCGGCACCGAGGC
>JAIFMT010000132.1 GCA_020048295.1 Rhodoferax sp. | reverse complement strand
TGGCTGCTGTGGTGGTTGCCCAAAGCCGGCACGGCATCCAACAGTTACATGCCTTTTAGGTCTATAGAGCAGTATGGTAAAGCGGTAATAGCTACATTTATATTAGCTTTATGCGGGTTGGTCGGCTGGAACTACCATCTGGCCAGCCAGATTTACCTGGACCCCCTGGAGCGCAATGCCGCCTACCGCGACAACACCCTGGAAAAGACCCGCAAGGTCTGGTTTTTTGCGGATCAGGTGCGCTTTGCTGACCTGACCACCGCAGACCTGAACGCTGGCAATGCCGCCAGAATCCACGCGTTGGCGCTGGAGATGTTGCATTTTTCACCCGAAGCACGGGTGGTCGAACTGCTGTTGGGCAGCGCCATGCTGCTGGGTCGCAGCGACGAGATTGCTTTCTATGCGGCCCGGTTGCAGGCAGCATTTCCGAAAGACTATGCAGCGTGGGTGGCAGCCAAATCGTGATGAGTTTGCGCCATTTGACGTTGATCGGCTTCATTTGTCCGGCGGTTCGAAAAGGCTCACTTCAATCGATGTGTGGCAAGGACACAATTTTCTGAAAGTTTGATTTGCCGCAGCGCTTTCGCCGCACAACTGGATTAGCGTTATTGGCGTGAATCAGGTTTCGGCGGTCCGGCTTCAGATCACATCACTGCGAAGGTAATCATCATGACCAACCATCTCATCACCATCCTTGCTGGGGGGACTGAAAAACTCAATATCGAACTCGACGCCACGGGACTCTGGACACTGCGAAAAAACTCAACACCCAAATGGCGAAATTATTGCGCCTATCCGAATGGCAGCTGGGCTGAAATTAATGGCCTCTTCGGAAAAGAACTCTGCCTTTACGATGCCACTAAAAAACGCTGCTTTTCAGTTCTAAGCTGGGGACAACAAACCGGAAAAGTGCAGTTAGTCAGCACGGCAGGCTATGGTGACTGGGTCTTTACAAGCATTCCCAAAAACACCCATATCACCTTTGGCATTGGTTTTAAAGCCGGCGGGCAGGCGGGCGTTGTGGGTGGCGAGCAAGCCATTCTGATGGTCTATACCCCAGACCAGGAGACATTCGCCACGCCGTATGGCGTGACATCCGTCAGACTCGGTGCCGGAAAGGGCGCTTCAACCGGTGCCATCTTTGCCACCATTCGTGGCTTCGCAGCCACCCGTGACCTGCATGGCTTCACCATCGGGAACGCAGATTACAACCTGGCCATGGGACCCAATTTCAAGAAATTCATCAAGGGCGGCGCCATGGCCGAAATCGCCAGAAGTGCGGAAACCCTCAAGAAAATGTCAGGGTACTTAAGTCAATCCCAATGGGAAACCCTGGCCACCGTTGTCAAGGATTCTGCCAGTGCCTCAGAATTCCTGGTCGAAAGTGATGAGCCGAGTGTCAGTATTTACGATCTTCCATGGCTTGGTGGCGGCTATGAAATCAGTGCGTTTCTGTCTGCTGGCCTTATCTACAAGGCCGATATGGCGGCGTTTGCAGACTTCAAAACGACGTGACCTCAAAGCGGGTGCTCGGTGTAAAACCGGCCCCCGTGGTACAGCAGCGGGGAAGCGCCGGCACGGTGCGTGCAGTGCTCAACCTCGCCGACAAAAATCACATGGTCACCCTCCACATAGCGGCTGCGGTTAAAGCACTCGAAGCTGGCCACACTGCCAGCGATCAGCGGCGCACCACAGCGACCTTCGGCAAATTCAACATCGGCAAACCGATCGACACCCCGGGTGGCAAAGCGCAGCGCCAGCGCCTGCTGGTCGGCCCCCAGAATGTTGATGGCATAGTGCGAGCCGTCACGAAAAGCGTCCATCGTGCTGGCTGCCTGTGCCAGGCTCCACAACACCAGCGGTGGCGCGAGCGACACCGAGTTGAATGAGTTGGCCGTCAGTCCCACCAACCGGCCATCGGAGGCGCGCGCTGTGACGATCGTCACGCCAGTGGCAAACATGCCCAGGGCAGTGCGAAATTCGTTGCGTGAAAAACCGGGGGATTGGGCGCGCTGGCGCGTTTGGGTCATGGGCATCTCTGCGAATTTACCCGAAATCGCCACCGCCAGGATGTCTTGCGCACAAAACCGGCGAGGGGGCTGCGGCTTTGTTGATCAGATCGCCGGCGCCGCTGGTCGGGTCCCACCGGTGAATTCAGGGCGCTGTTTTCGCGCATCGTGAACCTGGTGCCGGCGCCTTACGGGATGGGCCAGGACTGACTGGGCAAGCCGGGATGGACTACGCTGGCCCGATAGCGCTGTGTCTGCTGGCCACCAGCAGCTCCAGCGCGGCACATTCGATCGGCCGGCTGATCAGGTAGCCTTGCAGCAGATCACAGCCCAGCGCCAACAACTGCTCTTTCTGCGCCTGCGTTTCGACACCTTCAGAGACGATGGTGATGTGCATGCTGTTGCCCAGCGCGATCACCGCCTTGACGATGGCCGCCGAGCGCTCGCTGCGGGTCAGATCATTGACAAAGGTCCGGTCGATCTTGATCTCGGCCAGCGGCAACATCTGCATGTACGACAGCGATGAATAACCGGTGCCGAAGTCGTCAATCGAGAAGCTCAGGCCCAGCGTACACAGCTCCTGCATGCGGGCAATGACCAGTGGCGTGTCGTGCATCACGATGCCTTCGGTCACTTCCAGGCGCAGCCGCTGCGGGTTGGCGCCGGTTTGCGTCAGGATGTGGGTCACGCGTTGCACAAAATCGGCTTCCGAGAACTGCCTGGGACTGACGTTCACGCTCAGCGTCAGCTGGGCCAGTGCGGGCACACTGGCCCAGCGCACCAGCGTCTCGCAGGCGCTGTGCACCACCCAGTCGCCCATGGCGATGATGGCCCCGGAGTCTTCGGCCAGCGGGATGAATTCGACTGGCGACACATTGCCGCGCAGCGGGTGCTGCCAGCGCATCAGGCACTCGGCCCCCACTGCACGGTCTTGTGCATCCACCTGCAACTGGTAGAGCAGGGTGAGCTGGCCATCGCACAACGCCAGGTTCAGGTCGTTGGACAGCGCCATGCGCTGGTTCACCGCTTGTTGCGCCGCCGGGTCGTACTGGCGGATCAGGTTGCGCCCGTCGTGCTTGGCCTTGTACATGGCCACATCGGCGCGCTTGAGCACCTCGGTCAGCGGCTCCTCCACCAGACCAAACAGCGCCACGCCGATGCTGCCGCTGCAGGTGTAGCGCAGCGACTGCGCCACGTCGCCAAAGTCGCTGGCGGTATCAAGGTCAAATGGCGACAGCAGCGCCTGGTGGATGGTCTGGGCCAGCGTCAGGGTTTGTTCCATCGCCACCTCCTCGCGCGTGTCCAGGCGCGGCAGCATCACCACAAACTCGTCGCCACCGAGCCGGGCGGCCAGGTTGTCAGGGCCAATCAGCAGTAGCAGCCGCTGCGCAATCAGCCGCAGCAGCTGGTCGCCCACCGAATGGCCGTGGGTGTCGTTGAGGTTCTTGAAAAAATCCAGGTCGATGAACATCAGCCCGGCCAGTGTGCCTTCCAGCAACGCATCGTCCATCGCGGTTTGCAAAGCCTCCAGAAACATGCGCCGGTTGGGCAGCTGCGTCAGCGGGTCAAAATAGGCCAGCTGGCGGATGCTGGTCTCGGCCTGTTTGCGCTCGGTGATGTCGGTGAACGAACCCACATAGCCACCGGGTGCGCCATTGGCGGCGCGTATGGCGGTGATCGTCACCATGCACGGCACATCAAAGCCGTTGCGGTGCTGGCACACCAGTTCGCCCTGCCAGCGGCCCTTATCCTGCACCACCTGCCAGATCTGGTGGATGGTCCCCTCTGAAATGCCCGAGCCGCACAGCACCGTCAACATCTGGGTGTTCAGCGCTTCTGGCGGGTAGCCCAGCAATGCGGCCATGGCCGCGTTGGCGCGCTTGACGCGGGTAAAGTCGTCAAGCACCACCAGCCCGACCTGGCTCTCAAACGCCGCTGCAGCCACCACCAGCGAGGCTTGTGCCTCCAGGTTGACACGAGTGAGTTCGCGCAGACGCTGGTTGCTGCGCCAGAAATACACCGCCAGGCCCAGCCCGGCGGTCAGCAACAGCCCGGCTAGCATGGCAACCTTGCCCTGGTGGTCTTGCCACAGCACCAGCCACACCGGGCGCTCGCTCATGCCCGGATAGACTTTCATGCGGCGCATCAGGTCCTCGATCACCGTGTAATTGGCAGGCGTCGAAAAACCCTGGTAGCGCCCCTTGCGCGCGGCCTCTGAATCCGGCGGAATTTGCAGCAGCGCCAGCGTCGTGGCCTTGACCAGCGCGCCGGGTACATGGCGCAGCGCCGTCCAGGGCCATTCGGGGTAGAGGTCGGTCGATAGCAGTTGCGGAAAGTTGGCCCGGGGCTGCAGATTGAGGACGCGCAACTGGCGCAGATCGAGCTTGCCCTGCGCCTGCATCTGCTCGAGCACACCGGTGCGCACGATGCCGGCATCGGCCTGAGCGGCCATCACTTTCTGCACGATCAGGCTTTGCGGCAGACCCAGGTAGTCCATCTGGAACGGGTCAGACAGCAGGTGCAGTCCCTGCTGGCGGAATATGTCGGCCGCCATCAGAAAACCACCGAGTGAGTTCACGCTGACGGCCGCCAGCCGTTTGCCACGCAGTTGTTCCAGCGTGCCGATGCCGCTGTCGGCACGGGTGAAGATGACGCTGCCAAACTGCTCCACCACCTGATCCTTGATCAGCGTGTTGAGTGTGACCATCGGGCGCAGCTGGTGCCGGTTGCGCAGCACCACATAGTGTTCGGGGTTGGTAAAGACAAAGTCGATGCTGCCGCTGGCTACCGCTTCGTCGAGCGCCTCGTAGGTCAGCGCGACGATCTCGAAATGGTGGTTGGGCAGTTGTTGGCTGAGCCATTGCGCGGTCGGTGTCCACTGCGCCAGAGTTTCAGATTTGGCCTGAAACGCCAGCACACCCACCCGAACCTCCTGGACAGCCTGCACGTGGCCGGCCAGCAGCCAGCAAGCCAGCGCAAGACAGAGTCGAATCAGTCGCAACATGGATTGCGATTAAACCATGCTGAAACCGAGATCAAGCAGGTGTTGCTGGCCCATTCAGCTGGCTACCGGGTGCTGTCAGCCGGCGTTGCCCAAGGCTTCCCAGCGCTCCAGCGCGCTCAGCAATTCGTCGTCAATCTGCGCGCTGCGCGTGGCCAGCTTGAGGGCGCGGGCGTTGTCGATGGCGTACAGGCTGCCGTCGGCCAGCAGGCTGGCAATGTCGGCCTGTTCGGCTTCGAGTTTGGCAATCAGCTCGGGCAGGCCGTCAAGCTCGCGCTGCTCCTTGAAGCTGAGTTTGCGGGTTTTGGCGGTGGGCACGGCGGCTGCAGGGGAGGGTGCCGCGGCAGCATCCGGCATCGCTTGGCTCTCTGTTTTTTGTAGCTGCTCGCGCTTATCCCTATTGGGCTGGAGGCCTTTTTTATCATTATTTCTTGCCAGCTCGGCAGCGCGCCTGCTTTGCAGCAGCCAGTCGCCCACGCCGCCTTCGTATTCGCGCCACCGGGCGTTGCCTTCAAAGGCGATGGTGCTGGTGACCACATTGTCGAGAAAAGTGCGGTCGTGGCTGACCAGAAATACCGTGCCGTCGTAGTTCTGCAGCAGGTCTTCGAGCAGCTCCAGCGTGTCGATGTCCAGATCATTGGTGGGCTCGTCGAGCACCAGCACATTGGCCGGGCGGGCAAACAGCCGCGCCAGCAGCAGCCGGTTGCGCTCGCCGCCGCTCAAAGACCGCACCGGAGAATGCGCGCGCGCCGGTGAGAACAAAAAGTCGCCCAGGTAGCTTTTGACGTGCTTTTTCTGGTTGCCGATCTCGATCCACTCACTGCCCGGGCTGATGAAGTCTTCCAGCGTGGCATCCAGATCGAGCGCGTTGCGCATCTGGTCGAAATACGCCACTTCGATGTTGGCCCCCTGGCGCACCGTGCCCCACGGGCTGTGGCCGGGCTCGGGAGCGGGCGAATTGGCCGGCGCCGGGTCGGCCTTGAGTTCGCCCAGAATCAGTTTCAGCAGCGTGGTCTTGCCGGCACCATTGGGGCCCAGCAGGCCAATCTTGTCGCCACGCAAAATGGTGGCAGAAAAGTCGTGCACGATCTTGCGCTCGCCAAAGCTCTTGGAGACATGCGTGAGTTCGGCCACCAGCTTGCCGCTGCTGGCCCCACTGGCCACGTCCATGTTGACGCTGCCCACCACATCGCGGCGCGCCTCGCGGTTGGCGCGCAGCGTTTGCAGCCGGGTGATGCGGCCCTGCGCGCGGGTGCGCCGCGCCTCCACGCCTTTGCGAATCCACACTTCTTCTTGCGCCAGCAGTTTGTCGGCGCGCGCATTGATCACTGCCTCTTGCGCCAGTTGTTCCTCTTTTTGCAGCACATAAGCGGCAAAGTTGCCGGGGTAGCTGAGCAGCTTGCCACGGTCGAGCTCAACGATGCGGGTCGCCACGTTGTCGAGAAAGCTGCGGTCATGGGTGATGGTGATGATGCTGCCTTTGAAATCAATCAGCAGGCCTTCGAGCCATTCAATCGAATCAAGGTCGAGGTGGTTGGTGGGCTCGTCAAGCAGCAGCACGTCGGGCTGCGCCACCAGCGCCTGCGCCAGCGCGACGCGTTTTTTGGTGCCGCCCGACAGGGTGCTGAGCACCGCTTCGGGGTCGAGGTGCAGCCGGTGCAGGGTTTCACTGACGCGCTGTTCCCAGTTCCAGCCGTCCAGCGCCTCGATCTCGCTTTGCATCGCATCGAGGTCGCCGTGGCCTTGGGAATATTCATCAATTAAGGCTCTAGCCCTTGCCAGTCCTGCGCTGACAGCTACAAACACAGTAGCATCTGCGTCGAGCTGCGGCTCTTGCGCGACGTAGGCGATGCGGGTGCCGCCTTGCACTTGCAGCGTGCCGTCGTCGGGTTTGTCGAGCCCGCCCAGAATTTTGAGCATGCTCGACTTGCCGGCACCATTGCGGCCGATCAGGCCCACGCGCTCCTGCGTTTCTAAAGAAAAATCAGCGTGGTCGAGCAGCGGAACGTGCCCAAACGCCAGCTGCGCGTCAAGTAAGGTGATGAGTGCCATGAGGCGCGGATTATCCCCTGGCGCTACAACGCCCCCAGCCGCATCACACCACGCAATTGCGGCCTTTTTCCTTGGCCCGGTACAGCGCCTTGTCAGCATGCGTGTAGAGGTGGTCAAAGTCGCGGTTTTCGGCGGCCGTGGTGCTGGCCAGGCCAATGCTGACGGTGGTGGTAATGGCGATGTCCTGCCACGGCGTGGGGCTGCGCTCCAGCTGGGCGCGCAGCTTTTCCGCCAGCTTGCGTGCCGCCTCCAGCGAGGTGTTGGGCAGCAGGATGATGAATTCCTCACCGCCCAGGCGGCCAATCAGGTCGGTGGCGCGCACCGTGCTGCTGGCCACCGCCGCCACGTTTTTCAGCACCGCGTCGCCGGCCGGATGGCCCCAGGTGTCGTTGACGCGCTTGAAAAAGTCCAGGTCCAGCAGCAGGATAGTGGTGGTGGCGTTTTGCCGCTGTGCGCGGGCCAGTTCCTGGCGTGTCAGCTCGACAAAGGTGTTGCGGTTGTACAGGCCGGTCAGCCCGTCGAGCCGGGTCAGGCGTTGCAGTTCCTTATGCTTGGCTTGCAACTCGGCATTGGCGCTCTCGAGTTGGCTGCGCTGCAACGCCAGCGTCGTGAAGTTGCGCCACAGCATCACCGACAAGGCCCAGGCCAGCAGCACCGCCACCAGACCATTGATGCGGTTGGACAACAACCACTGGGCGTTGGGCTGGGTCAACCCGAGCGCGTAAAAAAACAGCCCGTACACCGGAACGAACACGGCCGCTGCCGCCGTTGGGCGCAGGTAGATGGCCATGCTGATGGCCATTGCGCCGATCAGAAACGGAGTGATACTGGAGGTGACCCACTGGTCGATGCTGGTGATGCCAATGGCAAACGTCAAACCCACACCCGCCAGCAGCAGCGGCAGTGCGCGGGCAACCCGCGTGTTACCACCATGGCGCGCCCGATGTGCAGCCCAGGCCAGCAACAGCATGCTCAGCCCCATGCCCAGGTGGGTCAGCAGCAAGGCCAGTTTCCATTGCAGGACGTTGTCGGTTGAATGTTGGCCCAGCAACTGCACGCCCAGCACGACCACCACCACGGCATCGAGCGTTGCCACCACCAGGCCCGCGACTTTGGTGCGCGTCAGGTTGACCGTGCTTGCCTCGTGCGCCACCCGCTGGTGCTCGGCACGCCAGCGCGCGAGCAGCCTTTGAACGTTGGTCAGAGCGAGGTGCATGGTCGGTGCGCTGACTTTAGCATTGCATCAAGTCAGCGAGCACCGAGCGTCCTTTTTAAAACAGTCCACTCGATCGGGATGGGCTGCTGGTATTCGCCTTGGCTAGTTCAGCAGCGTGTCAGCGCTGACAAAGGCATAGCCCAGGTCATGCGCCACCGCCTCATAAGTAATCTGGCCCTGGCACACGTTCAGCCCGGCTTTGAGGTGGGCATTGTCCTTGAGCGCCTGCTTCCAGCCCTTTTCGGCCAGCGCCACGGCGTGGCCAATGGTGGCGTTGTTGAGCGCAAAGGTGCTGGTGCGGGCCACCGCGCCAGGCATGTTGGCGACGCAATAGTGCACCACACCGTCAACCTCGTAGGTGGGCTCGGCGTGGGTGGTGGCATGGGAGGTCTCGAAGCAGCCGCCCTGGTCAATCGCCACATCGACCACCACAGCACCCTTTTTCATGCGCCCGATCATCGCGCGGCTGACCAGCTTGGGTGCGGCGGCACCCGGAATCAGCACGCCACCGACCACCAGATCGGCATCGAGCACGGCATCTTCGACGCTTTGTGCGTTGGAATACACGGTGTGGATGCGGTTGCCAAAAATCAGGTCGAGCTGGCGCAGGCGGTCCACATTCTTGTCAAGCACGCTGACCCGCGCGCCCATGCCCACGGCCATTTGCAGCGCGTGCGTGCCCACCACGCCAGCCCCCAAAATGGCTACATGCGCGGCTGGCACACCGGGCACGCCGCCGAGCAAGATGCCCATGCCGCCCTTGGATTTTTCCAGGTGGGCCGCACCCGCCTGAATCGCCATGCGGCCCGCCACTTCACTCATCGGTGCCAGCAGCGGCAGGCCACCACCGGGGCCAGTGATGGTTTCATACGCAATGCACACCGCGCCAGATTGGACCAGCGCCTTGGTTTGTTCAGGGTCGGGGGCCAGGTGCAGGTAGGTGTAGAGAATCTGACCAGGGCGCAGCATGGCGCACTCTTGCGGCTGCGGCTCCTTGACCTTGACGATCATCTCGGCGGCGGCAAACACTTCTGCTGCCGTGGCAACCAGTGTGGCCCCGGCTGCCAGGTATTGTGCGTCGCTCAGGCCGATGGCGGCACCGGCGCCGGTCTGCACCATCACCTGGTGGCCGTGGCTGGTGAGTTCACGCACGCTGGCCGGGGTCAGGCCAACGCGGTATTCGTGGTTCTTGATTTCCTTGGGTAAGCCGATCAGCATGTTGCGCTCCGAAAGTTGAAAAAAACGCAGTGTCTGGCAAACGCACAGGCAAGGTAACAAAGATCAACGTTTGCAGCGCATCATTCTTATGGCTAATGGTTTCTACGTCGAGACAAGGCGCACTAATTCAGAGCCGCCCACCCACCCAGCGCTAGCGTCATTTCAGCTTGCGCAGCAGGCGCACGTGCATCGGCCGTGTCAGCGCCACGCCTTGCGGTCCCAGGTGCGACTCAAAGCGCTGGCGGATGGACTCGCGCAGCGTCGCGTCGATTTGATGGTCGGCGTAGGTCGGGCGCATCATGCGCTGCTCAAAAGTGGCAAAGTCGTCAAACTGCACCGGCACGGCAAAGTGGCGCTCGGCAGCGGCCTGCCATGCGCCGGTTTGCAGCGCGTCGTTCAGCGCTTGCTGCGCCGCGGCGCGCACCACGCCCTCGTCGTTGAACAGCCGCATGATGTCGTTGAGCGGCCCGGCATAGACCGGCTCTGACACATACAGCCAGCCACCGGGCTTGAGCACGCGCGCCACTTCTGCCAGTGCCTGCGCCATCAGCGCCATCGGCACATGGTGCAGCGACTTGAGCATCAGCGCGCCGTCAAAGCTGGTATCGGCAAACGGAATGTCCTGGGCTCCAGCGTTGACAAACGCCAGCCCCGGTGTGGCCGGTGCCGCCAGGTTTTTGGCCATCTGGCGCGCATCGACCTCCAGTCCGGTGACGTGGGCATCGGGGAAGCGTTGCAGCAAGTTCGCCGCCAGTCGGGCGGCACCGCAGCCAAGTTCAATCAGCCGTGCGCCAGCCAGCGGCACCAAAGCGGCCATCAGTTCAAGTTCATCTTCAATCAGGGGTTGGGGAGTGGGTAGTGCGTCTGGCATGGTGGTGTGGGTGGGTCAAACAAGGCGCTGATCGTACAGGCAGATGCAGCGTGGTCTGGCCCAGTCAGACGGGGGAACCTCGCCATGCCTTCGCGCGGCAATGGCATGATGCGACGCTTGAATTTCCCCAACAGCCATGCCATGAAGTCAACCAAGCCAAAAACCAAGGCGCAATTGCGTGAGCAGCGATTGCGCCTCGATTTCGCACTGGACGGCAGGTCGTAGCCCGGCATGACAGCTGCGTTGTTGCACGTTAACAGTTGCGGTTTTGTCGGATGACTCTGACAGTCACATCCCTTGAATTCAAACACCATCAGTGCGTTGCCAGCGAGTGGCGGCACTCTGACGGTGCTGCCTGGCTGAAATCAGGCAGGGGATGGCGCGACCGTGTGAGGCGTTGAAATGGCTGATGACAAGCGAAATGGCTTTTTACGCCTATTGCCTGACTACACAGACATTCGCGCGTAGTATGCTGACTTGTCAATTAAAGGAAATGACCATGAACACCCCCAACCCCGTGCGCCCGCTGGTCGTTCTGGTTGTCGATGATGATGAACTGAGCCGGGATATCATGCGCGAGATGCTGCGCGCCATGGGGGTGGACCACATTGTGGCGGCCGCTGATGGTGGTGTTGCGTTGGAACAGCTCGCCTTGATGACACCCGCCCCGGACTATGTGATCTGCGATGTCTTCATGCCCAGACTCGATGGCATTGAATTGCTTCAGGCCCTGGCGCAACAAAAGTATGCGGGCGGTGTTGTCATTGTGAGTGGCGGTGATACCGAAACGCTGCAGGTGTCAGACATGATTGCGCGCGGCAATGGCTTGAAGGTGCTGGGCGCGCTGATCAAGCCAGTGGCCTACCATCAAATGGCGCAAGTGCTCAGGCTGGATTCGTAAAAGCACGCCACCAGACATGAAGCCGGGGCCTGCCGCCGGTGGCAACTATTTTCTGGCGAATCAGGAACTCTGAGGGGATTTGACACCCATCGACTTGCTGACTATGCCCAGCACGGTGTTCAGGTCTTCAATGGGCACCTGGCCCGGGGCCGAGGCAGCGGCACCCACGGCAAAACTGAGCGCCGAGCCAAATGCACCACCCATCATGCGGGTAAGCGCGCCCAGCGGCCCCATCGACATGCTGATCAGCGGGATGCGCAGCTGCTTGCTGGCCTGGCGGGTGGCGCCTAGCAGGGTCAGCACGTCGTCCATGTCACGCGGCATCACCGCCACCTTGGCGACGTCGGCGCCCAACTGGTCGGCGCTCAGGAACTTACCCACCAGGGTTTCCTGCCCGGGCGTGTACGAGAAATTGTGAAATGACAGCACCAGCTTGATGCCGTGCGACTTGGCGGCGCTGCGCACGCGTGTGATGTTGGCTGCGTCGTTGGCCATTTCATAGTCGATCAGGTCGATGCTGCGGCTTTGGCATACCGCTTCATACAGCGCCAGCACCTGGCCTTCGTTGAGCGCGATCGGCTCGCCGCCCTCGATGGTGGAGCGTCGGGTGAACAGCAGCGGGAGGTTGCCTGACCGGCTTTTGATAGCATGCGCCGCAGCAATGACGGCCGCTGCAGTGTCAATTTGCTCGAAAAAATCAACGCGCCATTCCAGCACGTCGGGTTGCTTGGGCAACACCACGTCTAGTTCGGCCTGTAGCTTGTCGAGCGTGCGGCCCACCAGCGGTGTGCAGATCAGCGGGAACTTGCCGCCGGCGATGGGTTGGCCATTGAGTGCGATGGTTTTTGGGGTTTGCATGTTGCGGGTTCCAGAAAAAGGCCTGCCAGCGCCACACAGGCGCACGGCAGGCACTTTACGCCATGTTCAGCTTGGGGGTTAGCCGATGCCGATCGTCTCTTTGGCGATGAAGTTGCCTTCTTCCAGCGCCGTGTCGTAGAAGTCGCCAAACAGCGCTTGGTCAGACGGCTTGTCCTCTGGAACTGGCACCGACACCCAGGTGGTGTTCATGTCGTTTTTGAGGCAGATGTTTTCGCTGATCACATTACCACCCCAGATGCCGCAGCCCAGGCTGCTGGTCTTCGGCATGCCATTGCTGAAGGCGCTGGCGTTGGCCTTGCTTTGCGGCTGGCGCACCATCATGCGGCTGCACCGCGGTGGAGAAGGTCGGATCCATGACGTGGAGCCCGTCCGTCAAATACCCTCCAACTCCTGGACGATCGCAAAAACCCGGAGGGGATACCTCCAGGTGGGCGACGCCTTATTGACTCATTACCCCCCAGAGCGCGGCCAACGGACCTCAGTCCGCCTGCTTGCGCAAAAACGCCGGAATCTCAAAGTCGTCCATGCCGCCGCTGGACAAGGCATCCACCTTGGCAGCTGCCGACGTGCGGTTGCGCCAGACGCTTGGGGTGGTGTAGTCGGTCGGCGTGCTGCGGCCCATCGACGGGCTGCTGATCATGCCGGTTGGCTGTAGCCCACTGGCGATGATGTCGGAGTTGGCCATCTGGATCGGCGCGTCGTAGGTGCCGGTGCGCAGTTGCTGCTGTGGCTGGTTCACCACCAGTTTTGGCTTGGCGGCCTGGCGGCTCAAGCCCGTGGCCACCACCGTCACGCGGATCTGGTCGCCCAGGTAGTCGTCATAGGCGGTGCCGTAAATCACATGCGCGTCGGGCGAGGCGTAGGCGCGGATGGTGTTCATGGCCAGCTTGGATTCGCTGAGCTTGAGCGAGCCCTTGGCAGCGGTGATCAGCACCAGCACGCCCTTGGCCCCAGACAAATCAATGCCTTCAAGCAGCGGACAGGCCACCGCGTGTTCGGCGGCGATGCGGGCGCGGTCGGGGCCGGCGGCCAGCGCGGTGCCCATCATGGCTTTGCCGGGCTCGCCCATCACGGTGCGCACGTCTTCAAAGTCCACGTTGACATGGCCGGGCACGTTGATGATTTCGGCAATGCCGCCCAC
>JAIFMT010000030.1 GCA_020048295.1 Rhodoferax sp. | reverse complement strand
TGATCATGCTTTTGTAGCGCTCCAGCATGGCGGGAACTTGTTCACTCTGATCCGGGTGAATCATGAGTATGATTTCGTAATGACGCATTGACACTCCTTTTGGGAAAACCTCACTTGAGGCGGTTAAGCTGCCCTCAGCGTCGAATTGAGGTGCAGCAAGGTAAGCCCAAGAGTATAACTTTTTCCGCGTGCACTTTTAGAAGGTCGGTGCCAGGCGACGGCGGCCGCGAGTCATCAGACTGATCAAGACCGTCACGCCCAGCCCTGCGGCGACGCCAAATACACCGGCAGCCACCGGTTCAATGTCAAACCACAAGCCGCTGCCCTTGAAGCCAAAGGTGGAGCGCACCCACGTGGTGTTGGTAATCATGTAGTAGAGCGTCAACCCCAAGCCCGTGACCATGCCGCAGACCGCTGCAAGCCGGGTGGTGTCGGCCCAAAAAATACCCATGATCATCACCGGCACCAGCGCCGCACCAGCCAGCGAGAACGATGCTGAAACCAGTATCAAAATATCAGCGGGCCGCTGTGCCGCCACATAAGCCGCCATCAGCGCCACCAGCAACAGCGCAAATTTGGACAGCATGACACCGCGCACGGCACCCGCCCGGTCATGCCCTCCACGAAAAAATAAATCATGCGACAGCGCATTGCCGATGGTCAACAACAGACCATCGGCCGTTGAAAGAGCCGCCGCCAGGCCACCCGCCGCCACCAAACCCGACACGACATACGGCAAGCCACCAATTTCCGGGGTGGCCAGCATCACAATGTCGGCCCCGAGCTTGAGTTCTGCGAATTGCAGCAGATGGTCGCCATTGATATCGCTCACCGAAATCAGCGAAGGATCGACTTTGGCCCACTGCGCTATCCAGACCGGCAAGGCATCAAAACGCTGCCCGACCAGATGGCCCATGATCTCGAACTTGACCAGCACCGCCAGCGCCGGCGCTGCCAGGTACAGCAATGCGATGAAAAGCAGTGACCAGGTGACCGAATTGCGGGTGTCGGCAACACTGCGCGTGGTGTAAAAACGGGTCAGAAGATGCGGCAGTCCGACCGTGCCCACCATCAGACAAAACATCAACGCCAGAAAATTGCGGCGCGACACTTCAAAGGCATGCTGTTCAGCAGCCGTTCCATCCGGGTTCCCGGCAAACGCCTGGGTGTGTGCCGGCATGCCAACCAGCGGACTGGCCCGCTGCTGATTTTCGATCAAGGCCAGCCTCCACGCGTCACGCGCACTCGCTTCATCACGCGGCAGCGCAGCCAACGCACGTCGGGCCGCCACGATGACAGACTCATCGGCATGGCTGTCGGTGAGTTGACGAATCGCTTCCTTGCGGCTTTTTCGCTCTTGCTCCAGCGCTTGCGGCACATTCTCAAGCTTGCGCGCATAGTCAGCCGAGCGCCGGGCAAATTCGTGAATAACAGCTTGCTCGGCCGGTGACTCCATCAGTTGGCGCTCAAGTGCCGCAATTTTGGGCAGCTGTTGCCCATAGACCAGTGGGGCCATCGGGTTGCCCAGTTGCTTGTAGGACAGCCACGACACCGGAATCAAAAACGCCAGAATCAACACCACGTACTGCGTCACCTGCGTCCACGTCACCGCCCGCATGCCGCCCAAAAACGAACACACCAGCACCCCCCCCAAACCGAGCAAAATGCCAATTTCAAACTGCACGCCAGTGAGGCGCGAGGTGATCAGCCCAACGCCATAAATCTGCGCCACCACGTAAGTAAAGGAGCACAGCACGGCAGCCCAGGCGGCAATGATGCGCGGCCAGCGTCCGCCAAAACGGCGATCAAAATAGTCCGGAACCGTGTAAAGATTCATGCCGCGCAGGTGCGGCGCAATCAGCAACGCCACCAGACAAAACCCGCCCGTCCAACCCAACACATAAACCAGCCCACCCGGCTGGGAGCCAGCACCCGAAAACCCCTGTAAATACAAGCCGCCAGCCATGCTGATGAAGGAGGCGGCACTCATCCAGTCGGCGGCGACCGCCATACCGTTGTACATGGGTGGAATTTTCCGACCCGCCACGTAATACTCGGATGCCTTGGACGTACGGCCGTAAATTCCGATCAGTGCGTAAAGAAAAACCGTCGCAAACAAGAAAATGGCACCGACCCAGATCTTTCTCAATCCTGCCCGCTCTGCCAGTGCCAACGCCAGCAAAAACAGCAAGAACAGCATCACGTAGGCGATAAACCGGCGATGAATGCGCCGCTGATACTGCGTGTAAATGGGATCGGCGGCAACGCTTTGGTTGTCCCGGCGGTTGGCAAACCAGGCAAAGACGGCGACGATCACAATGAAGACCATCACACTCCCTTGCGCCGCGAACCAGTAAGCCAGAGGCCAGCCCGCCACCACCTGTTGCAACCGGTGCGCAAAAAAGACCACACCAAACGAGGCCACAAACCACAACCCCAATAGCCACAGATGCAAGCGCGACAGGCTTGCAATCGGCAGACTGGCAGGCGGCAACCCGTCACTCATCATCACATTGAGGGCCTGTCCGGGTCTTGCGCGACTGCCGCTGGCTTACTGATGCTGGGCCAGGTTTTTCCAAGTGGCAACCACCGTGTCCGGGTTCAGGGAAATCGATGAAATCCCTTCCTGCATCAACCAGTGGGCAAAGTCGGGATGGTCACTGGGCCCCTGACCACAAATGCCAATGTACTTGCCCTGCATCCGGCAGGCGTTGATAGCCTGGCTGATCAAGGTGGTGACCGCCGGGTCACGCTCATCAAAGTCGCGGGCCAGCAGTTCCAGCCCAGAGTCACGGTCCAGGCCCAGCGTGAGTTGCGTCAAGTCGTTGGAGCCAATGGAGAACCCATCAAAGTACTGCAGAAACTCCTTGGCCAAAATCGCGTTACTGGGAATCTCGCACATCATGATCAGCTTCAGGTCGTTTTCGCCGCGTTTGAGGCCATGCTCAGCCAGCAGTTCGGTGACCTTTTTGGCTTGCCCCAGGGTGCGGACAAACGGCACCATCACCTGCACATTGGTCAGTCCCATGTCCTGGCGCACCCGCTTGAGCGCATCACATTCCATGGCAAAGGCTTCGCCAAAATCCGCGCTGACATAGCGCGCCGCGCCCCGAAATCCCAGCATCGGATTTTCTTCTTCGGGCTCGTAGCGGCTGCCACCAATCAACTTGCGGTATTCGTTGCTCTTGAAATCAGACAGCCGCACGATCACCGGCTTGGGCCAGAACGCAGCCGCAATCGTGGCCACGCCTTCAGCCACACGGTCCACATAAAACGCGCGCGGCGACGCATGGCCACGCGCGATCGACTCCACCGCCTTTTTCAGGTCGGCATCAATGTTGGGGTAATCCAGAATGGCCTTCGGGTGAACGCCGATGTTGTTGTTGATGATGAACTCAAGCCGGGCCAGCCCCACGCCGTTGTTTGGCAACTGGCAAAAATCGAAAGCCAGCTGCGGATTGCCCACGTTCATCATGATCTTCACCGGCAGCGGCGGCATCTCGCCACGGCGGACTTCGGTGACTTCGGTTTCCAGCAACCCGTCGTAAATAAAGCCGGTATCACCTTCAGCGCAGCTCACGGTGACCAGCATGCCATCCTTGAGCACGCGGTCAGCATCGCCGCAACCCACCACTGCCGGAATACCCAACTCGCGGGCGATGATTGCCGCATGGCAGGTACGTCCGCCCCGGTTGGTGACGATGGCCGAGGCACGCTTCATGACCGGCTCCCAATTCGGATCGGTCATGTCGGTCACCAGCACGTCACCGGCTTGTACCCGGTCCATTTCGCTGATGTGCTGCACCACCTTGACCGGACCGGTGCCAATTTTCTGCCCAATCGCCCGGCCCTGCGCCAGCACAACCCCTTTGCCCTTGAGCTTGTAGCGGTGCTCCACTTTGCCAGCGGCCTGGCTCTTGACGGTCTCAGGGCGCGCTTGCAGGATGTAGAGCTCACCGTCAATGCCGTCCTTGCCCCACTCAATATCCATTGGCCTGCCGTAGTGCTTTTCGATCACCAGGGCATACGCTGCCAGCTTTTGTACATCGGCGTCAGACAGCGAATACCGATTGCGCAACTCGGTGGGTACATCGACGGTCTTGACCAATTGGCCCGTGGCCGCCTTCTCTTCGGGCGTTGAAAACTGCATCTGGATCAGCTTGGAGCCCAGATTGCGCCGTATCAACGCTTGCTTGCCCGCATTGAGCATGGGTTTGTGAACATAAAATTCGTCCGGATTGACGGCCCCCTGCACCACGGTTTCGCCCAAGCCGTAGCTGGAAGTGATGAAAACAACGTCATCAAAGCCAGACTCCGTATCGAGTGTGAACATCACGCCTGCCGCACCCAAATCTGAGCGCACCATGCGCTGAATGCCGGCGCTCAACGCCACATGCTCGTGCGCAAAGCCTTTGTGAACCCGGTAGCTGATGGCACGGTCGTTGTACAGCGAGGCAAAAACCTCGCGGATTTTGTGCAGCACGTCCTCAATGCCTGTCACGTTCAGGAAGGTTTCCTGCTGACCCGCGAACGAGGCATCAGGCAAATCTTCTGCAGTGGCCGATGAGCGAACCGCAAACGAGGCGCTCAAATTGCTGCCACACAGCGTTGCAAACGCCTGGCGAATGGACTGCTCAAACGCTTGCGGAAACGGCTGGGCCTCCACCATGGCGCGAATTTCAGCACCTACCCGTGCCAGTGCATTGACATCTTCAGTATCGAGGGCATGGAGTCGCGCATTGATCTTGCCAACCAGGTCATCAAACGCCAAAAACTCACGAAACGCATGCGCGGTGGTGGCAAATCCGGTGGGCACTTTCACGCCGGTCGGCAAGTTCGAGATCATCTCGCCCAGACTGGCGTTCTTGCCACCGACTGAATCGACATCAGCCATTCTCAAATTTTCGAAAGGAACGACCAGATCGGTCGCAGAAAAGAGTGTTGACATGAGAAAACTCCGAAAGTTAAAAAAACTGTTTCAGGCAAGCTGCCAAATACCCCAAAGTGGCTTCGACACGCACGGACTTGATCGTTCTTTACTTGGTTCTATCCAATCAAAATGCGCCTTGCGTTTGACCTGATAATGATCATTGTAGGCTTTGAAACCGCTTGAAAACCCTCTCGGCAAGCCCCCTGTACAGTGGTAAAAACACTGATTGTCCGCAATCACAACCAACCTTGACCATGCCCAATCGCACTGTTTTTTTTGTCTCCGATGGCACCGGAATTACCGCCGAAACCTTTGGCAACGCCATCCTGGCCCAGTTCGAGGTCAGCCTGCAACACGTACGTCTGCCGTTTACTGACAGCATTGACAAGGCGCATCAGGCGGTGCGCCAGATCAATCATGCGCTGGCCATTGACAACAAGCGCCCCATCGTCTTCACGACGTTGGCCAACGAAGAAGTCTTTAAAGTCATCGCTGAGGGTTGCCATGGCCTGCTGATGGACATGTTCAGCACCTTCGTTCACCCGATCGAGAACGAACTGGGCATCAAATCGAACCACCGCATCGGTCGTTTCAGCGACACCAGCAAAAGTGCCGCCTACCAGTCACGCATCGCGGCCATCAATTTTTCTCTGGAACACGACGACGGCCAATCCGACCGTGACCTGGAAAACTCGGACGTGATTCTGGTGGGCGTCAGCCGCAGCGGCAAGACACCCACCTCGCTGTACCTGGCCATGCAGTATGGGCTGAAAGCCAGCAACTACCCGTTGATCCCGGAAGACTTTGAACGCCAGGACTTGCCCCCCGCACTCAAAACCCAACGGAAAAAGCTCTTTGGCCTGACGATTCAGCCAGAACGGCTGAGTGAAATTCGCAATGAACGCAGACCCAATTCCAAATACGCCTCATTGGCCAACTGCCGCCATGAGGTCAAGGAAGCCGAAGCCATGATGCGGCGTTTTGGTATTCGGTGGCTGTCCACCACCACCAAGTCGATCGAAGAAATTTCAACCACCATCCTGCAAGAACTGCGGCCTGAAAGGCTGACTTATTAAGCCGGCTCTGCCGACCTGATTTATAGCCCTAATGCGGCAATGCCAGCCCGCGCGATTTGCGCGTCTTCGGTGGACTTGACGCCACTGACGCCCACGGCCCCCAGGCACAAGCCATCCTTGATGATGGGTACACCGCCTTCAAGCAAGCCGTCTATGCCAGGCACGCTCAGAAAGGCAGCGCGCCCCCCATTGACAATGTCTTCATAAATCTTGCTTTCGCGCCGCCCCAACGCCGCTGCATGCGCCTTGGCTGGCGCTATGTGCGCCGAAAGGGCCGCTGCACCGTCAAGCCGCTGCAGCCACAGCAAATGCCCCCCGTCATCGACGATCGCAATCGTGACAGCCCATTGATTGGCGAGCGCCTGCGCCTCGGCCGCTGCGGCAATGGCCTTGACATCGGCTAACTCCAGAAATGCTTTCGTCTTCATTGGTGGTGACCTGTTGAAATTGGGACGCTAAGCATACCCGAAACGCCCCTGAATGCAGGTTTTGCAGCACCCCGAGCCGCTCGCCAGCAGGGTCGGTGTCTCAATGCCACATGCCAAGCCCAACGTCATGCCAATTACTGGGCCGCAAAGTCAGCCACGCATTGACAATTAGCTATCTTAAATATAGCTCTAAGCGCTTACTCCATAAGGGATTGAAGCCGATTTCTTATAAATTACTTGATCCAGCCACGGGCTTTCATCCGGTCGCAGCTGTTTTGCCGTGGGGTATTGAGCGTGACCCCTTTTTCTTTGGCACGCTCCTGCATCGCCTGGTGTTGCTCGGCTTGCAGTTGCTTGCACTCGTCATAGCTGGTCACCGCGCGCATCTTGTTCTGATGGGCGATGCGTTCTTCGGCGGTCATCAGTGTCCAGCCGGGGGTATTGGTCTGGCTAAAACGCATGCCACGCTGCCCCGCGCCTGGCCCATTCTGGGCCAGAACCGGGCCTGCCAACGCCGCACCGAGCAGTGCGGCCAATGTGATGCTCTTGAGAAGATTTGATGTTTTCATGATAAGACTCCAAAGAAATGAAACGTCGCTGAGGTGTTTGGTAATGCCTTTCGCCTCAAGACCATTTAAGCACTCCCGTGTCAACGCTGTGTTGCGCATTGATGTTGTTTTGTCAATTTGCTGGATTGATTGCATGCTGCCGGTACGCCTGCTTGACCACCACTCTGTGGCGCAGGGATTTCGCCAGCGTCTGACACAGAGTCAATTCAGCCAGTCAATTCAGCCGTGGACGACAGTTCAGCCTGGTGCTTAGAATCAGTTGCATGAAATCTGGATCAGGCCTGCGCCTGGCGCTCATATCGATGGCCATTGTTGCTGCCAGCCTACTCGGCAGTGTCTATTACTGGCAATCGTTGCTGGCCAGCGAGGCTGAACAATGGCGCAACATCCAGTTGCGCAACGAACAGCGCGCCAGCCAACTCAGCATAGCGGTGAATCAGCAGTTTGATGCTGTGATGCGCAGCGTTGACATTGCACTGAAGCACTTGCGCAGCGTTTATGTGCATGACCGGCGTAATTTCGATCAAGCGGCACACGATGTGCTTGACTCTTACCCAGCAGGCATGCTGCAGTATGTAACCGTCTTTGCTGCCGATGGCTATCTGGCCTATTCTTCCAACGGCAGCCAGGAGCGTGTCTTTTTTGGCGATCGTGAGCATTTCCGGGTGCATGCCGACACCCAGAGTGACATGCTCTTCATCAGCAAGCCCATTGTCGGTCGGCTGGCCAATATCCCGCTGATTCAGATCACCCGCCCGATTTACGATGAACAACGTTTTGTCGGCGTCATCGGCATCCCGCTGCGGCCAGACTACCTGGCCGCGCAGCTCAAGGCCATGCAAACCGACCCACTGGATCTGCTGACCATCGTGCGCGCTGACGGCCGCTTTGTCACCCGCAGCCGCAATCTGGCCGAAGCGCTCAGCGTGCAATTGCCAGCAAGTCGGCCTTTTTTGTCGGCCAGGCCGGGGGATGTGGGCCATTTTCGTGACACCTCCACGGTGGACAAAATCCCGTTGCTCTTTTCCTGGATCAAGCTCAAGCAATGGCCGGTCAGCGTGGTGGTGGCCGTCAATGAGGGGCCGGAACTCGCCGCGCTGGCTTCGGCACAGTCTCAGGAGCGCCAGCGCGCCGGCGTTGGTATTGCGGTGTTGATGTTGTTTGCCACAGCCATCAGCGGCCTGCTGTTTCGTATTGGGCTGAGCAATGTTCAGCTGGCCCGCAGTGAAGCGCTGCAAAGCGCAGAACGACGCTTGAGCAACGCCATTTTTGATGCAGCGGGCAGCATCGCGCTGGTGCTCGATGCCAATGGCTGCGTCATTCGCTTTAACCAGGCAGCACAGGTTTTTACCGGCTACAGCGCAGAAGAAGAGCAAGGTCAGCCATTTTTCTGGAAGCGCTTCCTGCTGCCCGAGCAGCAAGCCCGGGTCGAAGAGGTTTTCCAGCAGTTTGCTGCGGGCACCCTGCCCGCCCAGAGCGAGAACATCTGGGTCAGTCGCAGCGGCGAACAGCGGCTATTTGCCTGGTCCAACACCACCATCAACGACCCGGCGGGTCAGGCGCAATATCTGGTGACGCTGGGCCTGGACATCACCGCGCGCAAGCAGGTTGAAGAACAGCTGCGCCAGGCCGAGCAGTTGCTGCGCAGCGCCATTGAGACCATCGGCGAGGCGTTTGTGGTATTTGACGCGCAAGACCGACTGGTGTTTTGCAATGAAGAGTACCGTCGTTTTTACGCCACCTCAGCTGCTGTCATCGAGCCGGGGCGAAGTTTTGAGGAAATCTTGCGCTATGGCTTGGCGCACGGTCAATACGCCGAGGCCATTGGCTGCGAGGAAGCCTGGCTCCAGCGCCGTCTGGCCATTCGCGCCCAGGGCAATCAGGAACTGATCCAGAAGCTGAACGACGGGCACTGGATCAAGATCAAGGAGCGGCGCACGCCCACCGGCCACATTGTGGGTTTCCGCGTCGATGTCACCGAGCTGTACCAGGCCAAGGAGGCGGCCGAGGCAGCCAATGTCGCCAAGAGCCGTTTCCTGGCCACCATGAGCCACGAAATCCGCACCCCCATGAACGGCATCCTGGGCATGGCGCAACTGCTGTTGATGCCCAAGCTCAGCAGCATCGAACAGCAAGACTACGCACGCACCATCTTTAACTCGGGACAAACGCTGCTGGCGCTGCTCAATGACATTCTTGACCTGTCCAAGGTGGAGGCTGGCAAATTTGAGCTGGAGTTGGTGGCGTTCGATCCAGCACAGCTGCTGCATGAAACCCGGTCGCTGTTCCGCGAGACCGCCATGCACAAAAAGCTCCAGCTGGACGCCGTGTGGCTCAGTCCGCCACAGCGTTACCTGGGCGATGCCCAGCGACTGCGCCAAATGCTCTCCAACCTGGTGGGCAACGCCATCAAGTTCACGCCACAGGGCTCGGTGCGCATTGAAGCGCGTGAGGTCGCACTGGCTGACGCGCTGGCCACGCTCGAATTTTCCGTGACCGACACCGGCATTGGCGTGCCGCCCGACAAGCAGGACTTGTTGTTTCAACCGTTTTCGCAGGCCGACAGCAGCACAACCCGGCAATATGGCGGCAGCGGGCTGGGCTTGTCGATCGTCAAAAACCTGGCGCGACTGATGGACGGCGAAGTTGGCGTCAGCAGCGCGCAGGCGCAGGGCTCGCGCTTCTGGTTCCGGATTCGCGTTCCCCGGGTGGATGCAGCGTCTGAGAGCCGCCAGACACCTCGCATCGACGATCAGGTCACAGCAGCTGAGGACACCGCCAGCCGCTACACCGGCACCATACTGGTGGTCGAAGACAACCTGGTCAACCAGATGGTGATCCAGTCACTGCTCGGCAAACTGGGCTTGGCAACTCTGCTGGCCGAAGATGGCCAGCAAGCGCTTGATGCGATCGCCCAGGGCAGCATGCCCGACCTGGTCCTGATGGATTTGCACATGCCGGTGATGGACGGTTATGCCGCCACCGAGGGCATGCGTCGCTGGGAGGCCGAACATAGCCAGCCACGGCGCCCGATCATTGCGCTGACCGCCGATGCCTTTGAAGAAGACCGGCAGCATTGCCTGTCCATCGGCATGGATGACTTTCTGACCAAGCCCATTAGCCTGGATGCGTTGAAAGCGGCGCTTGACCAGTGGCTGCCTCGCCCATCAGTACCTGCACCTTCAGATGCGAAACCAAAACCGGTGGATGTGCCCGTGGTCACCGCACTGTTGGCCGAGCTGATGCCGTTGCTGGCAGAAAGCCGCTTCGATGCCATCGCGCTGTTCCATACCTTGGAAGGCATGTTGGTGGACACCGCTGCTGCCGCTGACATGGCACAGGCCGGCCGCCTGTTGGCGCAGCTTCGGTTTGATCTGACGCTGGCCAAATTGCAGCAGGTCGCCAGGAGCCAGGGCTGGCCCGATCTGGCAGCCCCGCTGGCCAGCCACATCCCTTAGAGCTCGCTGGCAAATAACTTGTCAGCGGGTGGGTGCCCCAATCACTTGTTGCCCACCCAGATAGGGCTGCAGCGCAACGGGCACGCTCACCGAGCCATCGGCATTCTGGTAGTTTTCCAGCACCGCCACCAAGGTGCGGCCGACCGCCAAGCCGGAGCCGTTCAAGGTGTGAACCAGCTCGTTCTTGCCCTGGGCGCTTTTGAAGCGGGCTTGCAGGCGCCGTGCCTGGAACGCTTCGCAGTTGCTTACCGAACTGATTTCGCGGTAGGTATTTTGCGCCGGCAACCAGACTTCGAGGTCGTAGGTCTTGCTGGCACCAAAACCCATGTCGCCAGTGCACAGGCTCATCACCCGGTACGGCAGGCCGAGTTTTTGCAGGATCGCCTCGGCGTGGCCGGTCATCACTTCCAGCGCGGCGTAGCTGGTGTCGGGGTGGACAATTTGCACCATCTCGACCTTGTCAAACTGGTGCTGGCGGATCAGGCCACGCGTGTCGCGCCCGGCGCTGCCGGCCTCTGATCTGAAGCACGGTGTGTGACCGGTGAGCAGCAGCGGCAGTTCGCTCTCGGCCAGCACCACGTCGCGCACAAAGTTGGTCAACGGCACTTCTGCCGTGGGAATCAGGTACAGCGCGGTGTTGTCGGGCTGTTCCTCACCGTCCTGGCCACCCTTTTTGGCGGCAAACAGGTCGCCCTCAAACTTGGGCAACTGGCCGGTGCCCTTGAGCGTGGCGGCGTTGACGATGTAGGGCGTGTAACACTCGGTGTAGCCGTGCTCTTGCGTTTGCACGTCCAGCATGAACTGCGCCAACGCCCTATGCAAGCGCGCCACCGGCCCCTTCATCACGGTAAAACGCGCGCCGGTGAGCTTGACCCCCATCTCAAAGTCCAGCCCCAGCGGCGTGCCGACATCCACGTGATCTTTGATGGCAAAGTCAAAAGCCCGCGGCTGGCCCCAGGTGCGAACGACCACATTGGCGTGCTCGTCAGCGCCGACCGGCACGCTCTCGTGCGGCAAGTTGGGCACTGCCAGCAGCAGGGTTTCCAGCTCGGTCTGAATCTGCGTCAGCCGCGTGGCCGACACGTCCAACTCGTCCTTGACGGCTGCCACCTGGGCCATCACCGCTTCCACCTCAGACGCAGCCGCCGGGCCTTTGGCCTTGAGCTGGCCAATTTGCTTGCTGGCACTGTTACGCTGCGCTTGCAAGGCTTCGGTGCGAATCTGGATGGCCTTGCGTTCGGTCTCCAGCGCAATAAAAGCCTCGACGTTGAGGAACTGTTGCGGGCTCTTGCGGCTTTCCAGCCGGGTAATGACGCTGGCAAGGTCTTTGCGAAGTTGGGTGATGTCGAGCATGGTTTTATAAGTAAAATAGGCTGTAGCCCTTACGGGATATGCGCCAGAAGCTATATTAAGAATAGTATTCAGTGAATTCCGGAAGCACCATTCAACGCAGGATTTTCAGGCAAATGCCTGGGGTAAACGTGGCCACCGTGCACACTAGGCCACGCTGGTGGATGACAGTGGCTCGTTATCCAGTTCGTCGGCCATCCCGATGCGCAAGCCCTTGGGCAGTGGAAACTTGACTGTCTCGGGCGTGCCGGGCATGGTTTGCACCGACACCGCGCCAAGTGCCTTGAGCCGTGCCACCACCTGCGTCACCAGCACTTCAGGGGCCGATGCGCCAGCGGTCAACCCCACCCGGCTGCAGTTGGCCAGCCACTGCGGCTGCAGATCAGCCGCACTGTCAACCATGTAGCCTGGCGTGCCGAGCTTGCGCGCCAGCTCGGCCAGCCGGTTGCTGTTGGAGCTGGTCGGGCTGCCCACCACAATCAGCACATCGACCTGGGTGCTGATCAGCTTGACGGCATCCTGGCGGTTTTGTGTGGCATAGCAAATGTCTTGTAGCTTGGGCTGGCGCACACCAGGAAAGCGCGCCTTGATCGCCGCCGCAATGTCGGCGGCATCATCGACGCTCAGGGTGGTTTGCGTCACCACCGCCAGCTTTTCGGTTTGCGCGGGCGCGATGCGCGCCACATCGGCGACTGATTCAACCAGGTGAATACCGCCGTCGAGCTGGCCCATGGTGCCTTCCACCTCAGGGTGGCCTTTGTGGCCAATCATGATGAACTCGAAGCCTTCTTTGGCCAGCTTGGCCACCTCAACATGCACCTTGGTCACCAGCGGACAGGTGGCATCAAAAATGCGAAAACCGCGCGCGCTGGCCTCGTGCTGCACTGCGCGGCTCACACCATGGGCAGAGAAAACCAGTGTGGCGCCCGACGGTACTGCGTCCAATGCTTCAATAAAAATAGCGCCTTTGGCTTTCAGGTCGTTCACCACGTAGGTGTTGTGAACGATCTCGTGGCGCACATAAATCGGCGCACCAAACTTGGCCAGCGCGCGCTCGACAATTTCAATGGCGCGGTCAACGCCGGCGCAAAAGCCGCGCGGCTCGGCCAGCAGAATGCTCTGGATGCCGGCGCTGGTCAGGCTCATAGCACGCCAATCACTTGCACTTCAAACGTCACCGGCTGGCCGGCCAGCGGGTGGTTGAAGTCAAACTGCACGGCCTCACCCCTGGCATCGGTGCGCAAATCAATGACCGTGCCAGCAAAGTGGCCCTGGCGGTCGGGTGTGGGGAACTGCAGCACGTCACCGACCGCGTAATCACCGCCCTCCACACCCATGTCGGTCAGCACCTGGCGCGCCAGCCACTGTTGCATGGTTGGGCTACGCTCGCCAAAAGCGGCACCGGCGGGCAGCTCAAAACGGGTGTGGGTGCCTTCGGGCAGGCCAATCAGCTGCGCCTCCAGCGCCGGCGACAGCGCGCCGCTGCCCAGCGTGAGCGTGGCCGGGCTGCTGTTGAAGGTGTTGATGATGTCCCCGGCCGGGCCGCTCAGGCGGTAATGCAGGGTCAGAAACGAAGTCG
>JAIFMT010000164.1 GCA_020048295.1 Rhodoferax sp. | reverse complement strand
AAAACACCGCATCGACCACACCACCGGCCAGACTGCCATACATGCCATCCAGATTCTGGTTGGTCTGCACCCAGCGCAAATCGTCTCTGGCCACCCCATTGGCGCGCAGCCAGATTTCCATGACGGTTTCAAGATAGGTCTTGGAGGTCGGGCTGCCCAAAGGCAGCCCAAGGCTGTGCCCCTTGAGGTCACGGACTTCGCGGATGCGCTTGCTCAAATCGGGACGAATCAGAATGGAATAGGGCGGCACACCGCTGCTCAGGCTGGCGATGGCGGCCACTGGTTTGCCCTTGGCCACAAAACTCGGCAAGACCGAGAAACCCACCCCGGCAAAATGCCCGTTGCCGGCAACGATGTCTTCCAGCGCCAGCACGCCACTGGGCATGTAGCGAATGGCCAGTTGCACGCCCAATGCCCGGTCGATACCCACCCGAGGTATCAACTCGATGGGCAACATCGGCAGCATATTGGGGCCAGGGATATTGACGCGTATCACGGTTACGCCAGAATCGTCTGCGGCACGCGCATCCAGTCCTGGCAAAACCGCTGACACAGCGACCCGCGCAATCATCGTCCTGCGATCCATGATGTCTCCTGGTTCGGGCGATTCTTGCTGATCGCCGGTATTTATGTATTCATGATAAACCAGGATCACATCGCTGTCGCCCTAGCCGCTGATGGCAGTGCCTGCCAGGCGCTGCGGGACGTGGTGGTCACGCGTCAGGTAGATTGAGCAGTGCGGTCACCCGGGCTGCCACGGTATCGAATTCCTCAGCCGGCACGGGTCGCGAGAAATAGTAGCCCTGCACATAGTGGCAACCCAGTTGTTGCAGCGCTGCCAACTGGCTCTCAAGCTCAACGCCTTCAGCCACAATTTGCAGCCCCAGGCTACGGCCCATGGCAATGATGGCACCCACCAGCGTGTGCTCGGTGCTGCCCTCCTGCATGTCCTGCACAAACGATTTGTCCACCTTGAGCGTGTCCACCGGGAAGCGCTTGAGGTACGACAGTGACGAATAGCCGGTGCCAAAGTCATCCAGATAGACGCGAAATCCCATCTGATGCACGGCGCTGAGCCATTGCAGCGACTTGTCGATGTCTTGCAGCATCACGCCCTCGGTGATCTCCAGCGCCAGCTGGCTGGGGGCAATGCCGTAGTGCTGCACCACCGCCTGCAGTTTGGCCGGCGACAGGCCATCGGGAATTTGCCGCCCCGAGACATTGAGCGACAGGGTGTAAGGCAAGCCCCTATTTTTCCAGTCCAGCAGTTGCTGGCACGCGGCCTCGAGCACAAACAGGCCGATATCGACAATCAGGCCAGTTTTTTCGGCCAGCGGAATGAAGTTGTCGGGCGCAATCAGGCCGCGCGTTGGGTGACGCCAGCGAATCAGTGCCTCGGCACCGGCCAGACGTCGCCCAGCCAGGTCAACGATGGGCTGGTAGAACAGCACCAGTTCGTGGTTGCGCAGGGCTTGGCGCAAGTCGCTTTCCATGTGCCGGCGCTGTTCGGCAGCAGCCGTCAGCGCCGGGTTGAAGAACACATGCGTATCACCCCCGGCTGATTTGGCGCTATCGAGGGCCAGCTCGGTCTGGCGCAGCAGCGTCGGCACATCAAAGCCGTCGCCTGGAAACAGCGTGATGCCGATGCTGGCATGCAGGTTGACGGGTGAGCCATCCACAAAATAGGTCTGCCGAAATGTTTGCATGATGCGCAAAGCAATGCGATCCACCACTTCACCCTGGGTGATGTGGTTGAGGATGATGCCAAAGTTGTCGGCCGCCAGTCGCGCCAGGGTGTCATCACTTTTCAGGCAAGCCGACAGCCGGCTGGTGGTGGTTTGCAAAATGCTGTCGCCTGCGGGCAGGCCCATGCCCTCATTGATGCGGCGGAATTCGTCGATATTGATCAGCAGCAACGCAAAACCACTGGTTGTTGCGCTGGCGTACTCCTGCACATGGGCGTGCAAGCGGGTTTCCAGCCCAAGCCGGTTGACCAGACCCGTCAACGGGTCGGTGATGGCTTGTTGCCGGGCCGATGCTTCGGACTCCTTGAGCAGGCTGACATCATGCACCACACCCTGCAAAAGGTTGTCGGCGACAACGCGCAACACCAGGTTGATCCAGCGCTGGGTGCCATCTGGCAGCAGCGTTTGCACCTCTTTGGCAACGGCGTTGTTGTGTTGCCGGGCGGTCTGAAACAGCGCGCTGATCTGCTCTGGGCTTTGCCAGGGCAACTGGTGGATGTTGAGCGTCGCCGGTGCCGCCTCAGACGGCTGCTGGCCCAGCTCGAACAGGCGCGCAAAGGCCGGATTCCAGGACATCAAGGTTCCGTGGTTGTCCATCAAGAACAGGCCGGACTCGGCATTGTCAAAAATGGTGTGGTACTTTTTGGCGTCGATTTCACCCTGCAGGCGCAAGTGGTGCTCGGTGGCCAGTGCACCGGTCAACCGGTCGGCCAGTGCGTTGATGTCGATCACCAGCTGGCCAATCTCGGTTTTTAGGTGGCGTTTGGGTGTTGCCAGCCGTTCACCCAGCGTGGCATCCATCTGGTGCAGGCGGTCGGACATCGCCTTGATGGGCCGCACAATGAACAGCAGCATGATCACCACCACCGCAAAAGTCACCATGCCGAGCTGCCAGATCAGCTGGATGGCAGCCAGCCAGACTTCTTCGCGGATGCGCGCGTTGACCACCTGCGGGTCTGGTGTCAGCAGAATCTGACCCACCAGGTTTTTGCCATCAAACGGCGAATAAATCAGCCTTTTCAGCGACAGGGTGGTTCGTGGCTCGGTGGCTTGCGAGCGGTGTTTGTCGGCCAGCAGTTCCTGATCGGTCGAAATACGGATCGCCAGCACATCGGAGTTGCTCAGCAGGCCCTGCGCCAGTTCACCCGCCAGCGTGGCATCCTGGGCAAAGCAGGCCACTGCCAGCGTGCTCTGCACGGTATCGAGCAGTTCGTTAAGACGTACCTCAGAAGCCTGGTGCGCACGCTGGCTGGTGGCATAAGCGGTGTAGCTGACCGCCACCGCAGCGGCCAGCAACGAAGCGGCGATGACCGCCAGCGTCGAGCGCCACAGCAGCCCGCGCAGCGCCAGTGCCACATGCGGCGAGCCTGACTGCTTCATCGGGGGAATTCCAGCACGATGCGAAATCGCTTGTCAGCCTGATGCCGCTCAACGTACGCAATGCTGTCGGGGTTGCCACTCATGATCAGCAAGACCTCGGCCGCATTGGCCGCCTGCAGCGGTGGAGAGGTTCGCCCTGAAAACACCAGGCGCGACCAATACGCATTGATTTCGTTCAGGTTCTTGTTCACCAGCTTGCGGTAGAACTCGCCCCTGATCGGTTCACTTTCGGGCTGGTCAATCGGCTGGGCGGTGCCGCCGCCGGGCAAGCTGCGGTAGCGCCCGAGAAAAATGTTGATCACCTGCTCCTGGCTAAGCTGCTGCAGGCTGCTGGCGGCATTGACCAACAGGATCGGCCAGTTTGGTTTCATGATCCGCTAAAACACAAAATCCAGCGCCAGACTGAACACCGTCATGCGACCGTCCCAGCCGGGCTGAACGTTCTTGAACATGAAAACCGAGGCGGGCTGGCCTCGAATCACATCCACTTGGGCTTTGATGGCCATGTTTTTATGAACGTCCCAGCGACCACCCACGGTGTAGGTGGTCTCGTTGGTATAGCTTTGCGCTGTCAGCATGGCGGTCAGGGCATCGATGCCGGGAACCGGGCTGGTGGGTAGTCGCGCCACATCGGACAAGCTACGCGACACACCCACATACGGTGTCAGCGCACCAAAACGGTAGGCGGCCAGGGCATAGCCCGCCGATGCGCCCGCATAGGCCGGGCTTTCTTGCCTGATCTGGTTGAGCATGAGCTGGATGTTCAGCGGCCCCTCGTCGAACACCAACCCCAATGAACTGAAGCGTGCCCGCGTGCCAGCCATGGCCATGTCGGGCACCAGCGTCAGGTAGGGCAGACCCGCAAGCGGATCGCCAATGGCTTGCAAAAAGGCATCGGTTGGGTTTTCATGCTGAAAACGAACCTGCGCATGGCTGAGGCGGAGTTGCCAGGGTCCTTTGATGTAATCCAGATACCCTCCCAGCAGTGCAGAACCGCGCAGGTCCCACTGAATCCCCGGTGTAAAGGGTGATTTTTCAGGCGAGTGACCGGCAAACAGTTTGCCTTTGAGCAAGCCACCCGCCACAGGCAGGGTGGCACTGACATCGACGCCATCGATGTAGGAAAACACCAGCGAACCATAAAAGTCCGGCGGTGGCCGTACGCTCAGGTTGGCGTAGCCAATCAGCCTGGAGTCACCCAGCATGAAGAACTCGGTACCCAGCCGCCCGGCGCGCACGGAAAAATCAGGCGAAACATCATGGCGCACAAATGCCCAAGTCAATTCCGGCCGGTAGCTGGCGGTACTGTGGTAGCGCGATACGACCTGCAGCACCGCCTCGGTGTTGGCACTTAAACGGGCATTGGCCTGCAGCCCCAGCACGCTATCGACCTGGGCACTCCAGTGCGTGCCAACGCCTTTGGGCTGTGATAGGTCGCGCGCGAAGTGGGCGAGATCGTCATCGGTGCGGGTCAAGCCCAGCGTGCCAAAGCCATGCAGGCTGAAGTTGGCTTGCGCTGGCGCAAGCGTCTCGTCCATCGACCAGCACAGTGACGCACCCCCACCCAGACTGCCACCCAGCAAGGCGCTGATGACGAGCCGCTTGTAAAACGACGATTGGCTGATGCCTTTTTTGCTGCCGATGCGCATAGGATAAAGACACTCCCGATGCCTTCGGTTATAGCGAAAAAACGACTAGAAGGCAAAGGGGGCGTCGTTTTTTAAGCAAAACTGGCCTTTAGCCCAAGTCAGGTTTGCGTTACTAGCTAACCTATTTACAGTATTTTCCGGTCGGAGGTGACGGATCGCCGCTTGAACCGGGCGATCAGTCGCCGAACGAAATGCCCAGGTCGCGCCCAGTTTGCAGGGTGTCACAGTCCAGCGGCACGTTGCGCATGTGCCCGGCCACCTCTTCCAGGGCCACGTAA
>JAIFMT010000261.1 GCA_020048295.1 Rhodoferax sp. | reverse complement strand
GAATCACCTCGGCAAACAGACCCTCAGTGGGCAGGTACAAAATGGCAAAGTCGGTGGTGTGCGGCGGCGAGACGTACTTGCTAACGATTTTTTTGGCCTCCAGTTTCATCGAGGACTCAAACGCATTGCCGGCTTGCAGGATCGCCACCTTGTCCATCGCATCTTGCGCGTCCATCAGGCGCTGGTAGTGCTCTACCGGGTATTTGGAGTCAATCGGCAGCCAGGTCGGGTGGTCGTCGTGGCGACCCGGCAGGCGAATGGCGTATTCGACCAGTTCGTCGCTGCCGGGCACGGTTTTGACGTTTTTGCCGTACTGGTCGATGGTCAGCACGTTGTCGATGATGGCCCCGAGCTGCATCTCGCCCCAGGTGCCGCGTGATTTGACGTTGGTCATCACGCGCTTCAAATCGCCCACGCTGCCGGCCAGGGTTTTCATCTCGCCCAGGCCCGCTTGCACCTGCTCCAGCCGTTCACTGACCAGCTTGAACGACTCGCCCAGGCGCTGTTCCAGCGTGGCGTGCAGCTTTTCATCGACAGTTCGGCGCATTTCTTCAAGCTTGGTGGTGTTGTCCAGCTGGATGGCCGCCAGGCGCTCGTTGAGAGCCACGCGCAGCTGGTCGGCGTTTTGCTGGCTGCCCGCCACCAGGCCAGCCAACTGCTGCGACACCGATTCTTGCAGCGCTGAAAACTGGTTTTTGATCTGGTTGCCATTGCCCTCCAACTGGTCTTTGAGCGCGCCTGACATCACGCCGAGCTGGTTTTGAATGTCTGATTTGAGCGAATCCAGCGTTTGCCGGGTGGTACCAGTCAGCGCTTCAAAACGCGCCTGAATATGCGCCTCTTGCAACCGGGCTGCCTCCGCCATGGCCTCGCGCGACTTGGTGCTCTCCAGGGCCAGTCCGCCCAGACTGCTGGCGAGTTCGCCGCGAAAGCCGGCCAACGCATCCACCAGCTCCTTGCGGGTGGTGGCAGCGTCAGCCTGCGCCTGGGTCAGGTGCGCCAGCAGGCTTTTGCTGGTGTCGTCCAGCCGGGCGGACACAGTGGCCTGCACGCCGTCCAGCCGCTGGGTCAGCGAGGCATCAAAGCCCAGCAGGCGCTGCTCCAGCTTGCCCTCAAAACCCTGGAACGCGGTTAACAGCTCGGCCCGGCCCTGGCGCGATTCGGCCACGGTTTGCGCCAGTTTGTCGTCAATCACCTGGCGCAGCGAATCCAGGCTGGCGCCGCTGGCCTGGGTAAAGCTGCGCATCTGCTGCGCCACACCGTCGAGTGCCGCGTCATTTTTTGCCACAGCCTGCAAACTGGCGCGGGCCGATTGCTCCAGCGCCTCCAGCTTGAGCGCTAGCTCCGGCGGCAGGTCGATGCGCGGTTTGCGCAGCAGCGCGACGATTTGCAACAGCAGCACCAGGGCGATGCCTAAGTACAGCAGAAGGTAGATGAGGTCATTCATGGGGTTAAAACGGTTGGCTATCAGGTCAAAACACGCGCTGGCACAGTGCCGACAGCTATAAAAATAGATCCATCAATGGCCGCATCAGCCTTGGATCATGCATTGTTAAGGCATCCTCATTGCCACCCACCCTGCGGCGGGCTCTGTGGCGACAGACGGCCTGGCGGGTGTTGCTTGCCCCATCAGCGCTAACACGGTGAAGGCTGAACAGCAAACTATTCGCCAGCCGCCAAACACGCCGCAGCGATGACGCTATCGGCGATGAAATAGCCCGCTGTGCGCAGTGTCATCAAGCTGTGCCGCACACTAGAAATCAGGCCAAGACGTTGCGCCAGCACCATCAGTCCGGCGGTTCCCTTGACCGGCAGTCCATAGACGTTTTGCGCAACACGACGGCCGCGCCGCTCGTCGATCACGGCCCAGCAGGGTGACAGGTGGCGCGCCAGGCTGATGACCTCGGCTTCACCAGCATCCAACTCCATGACCAACAGTGGGTCTGGCGCAGGGCTTACGCGCACCCTGCTACGCCACTGGGTGCTTTGCAGCGATACAGCACCGGGTTTGCCGAGGCCGGCCACCGCAACCTCATTGAAAACAGTTTGCGGCACCCAGACTTCAGAGAAAAGAACTGGCAAAAGCTCGAGCTGACCCAGCAAAGACAGTGCCACCAATGGTCCGGCATTGATCACGGCACGCTCAATCATGGGACGCAAATTCAGCACTCAGTTCGTCGCTGTCCAAGGCCACGACGGGCACGCCGGCACGACTGGCAGCCAGCAAAAATTCGACCCGCCCCATGCCACACAGTTGGCCCGCCTTGGCCGAGCTCAAGCGCCCAACTTCAAACAGTTTGAGTGCCAGCATGAATTTGGCCTCATGAGCCAGCGACTCAAGCGAAACGCCCGGCAAAGCCAGCGCGTCAACAGGTAATTCAAGCAACAAGGCATTCATGGGCAATCCTCGGTTTGGGGTCTCTGGCAGATGATTTTGATTATGCTGGATGAAATTTGATCTTTGCAGCAGTTTGCCACCAAGCAATGCCTGCATGAACGTGCCAGGCAGTGCCCAGCCTACAAGGTCAACACCGTGCAACCTGTCGTCTTGCGCGCCTCCAGGTCGCGGTGCGCCTGCTGCACCTCTTCCAGCGGAAAGCGTTGGTCAATATGGATATTGACCTGGCCGCTGCTGACCACCGCAAACAAATCATCGGCCATGGCTTGCGTGCTCTCACGCGTGGCGATGTGGGTGAACAGCGTCTGGCGCGTGACATACAGCGACCCCTTGGCCCCCAGAATACCCGGCGCAAACGGTGGCACCGGCCCGGAGGCATTGCCAAAGCTGGCCATCAAGCCAAACGGCTGTAGGCAATCGAGCGATTTGTCCCAGGTATCTTTGCCCACCGAGTCATAAACCACCTTGACCCCACGGCCTGCGGTGATGTCTTTCACCCGCGCCAGAAAATCTTCGGTTGAGTAGTTGATGGCAAACGCCGCCCCATTGGCCAACGCCAGCGCGCACTTGGCGTCCGAACCCGCGGTGCCGATCAGCTGCAGGCCCATGGCTTTGGCCCACTGGCAAGCGATCAGGCCAACGCCGCCAGCAGCCGCATGAAACAGCACAAAGTCACCCGGCTGCAAGCCCCCCTGGGGCTGCGTGCGCTTGAGCAGATACTGCGCCGTCAGGCCCTTGAGCATCATCGCGGCACCGGTCTCAAATGAAATCGCGTCGGGCAATTTGCACACGCTTTTGGCCGGCATCACGCGCACATCGCAATAGCTGCCCGGCGGCTGGCTGGCATAGGCGGCACGGTCACCCGGCTGCAAATGGGTCACTCCAGCGCCCACCGCCTCGATCACGCCGGCGGCCTCCATGCCCAGCTGCAACGGCATGGCCATCGGGTACAGACCACTGCGCTGATAAACGTCAATAAAGTTCAGGCCGACGGCGTGGTGGCGAATGCGCACCTCACCAGCGCCAGGGTCGCCCACGCTGACTTCGACGAGTTTGAGTTGCTCAGGTCCACCATGTTGATCAATGCGAATGGCGCGTGATGTTTGCAAAGTCATGAATTTCTCCAGGTTGAAATGTTTCGCCATGTTGCCATGAACGGGGTTGGATGTTTTCCTGCCAAAATGCAATTTCTTTGTCACATTCGCAAGCACCATGCGCCTCAGTCCACACCGTCCATCAATTGAAGCTTGGTTGCACGCCCGGATTCTGATCTGCTTGCAGGCGATGGCCTTGTTGTTTGGCACGCTGTCAGTCGGCGCTGCCCAGGCGCAGGCGACCCCACCAGCGGCCGTTGGCTCGGCCATGCAACTGCGCATTGTGGGCGGCCTGGCCACCATCAACCAGTACACCCGCAACGAAGAGCCGTTCTGGACCCAGGAGTTGCTGCGCCTGAGTGGCGGCAAGTACGGCGCTGAAATCGTGCCGTTTGACCGGGCTGGGGTGCCTGGCAGCGACATGCTGCGGCTGCTCAAGCTCGGGGTGATGCCGTTTGGCACCGCGCTGCTGAGCTTTCTGGAGCCTCAGTACCCGCAATATGCCGCCGCCGATCTGGCTGGCCTGAACCCGGACATGGCCACCCTGAAAAAGAATGTGGCCGCATTTCGACCGTACCTTGAGAGAGAACTGCTGACGCGCCACAACATCCAGTTGCTGGCGATCTACGTCTATCCGGCCCAGGTGGTGTTTTGCAAGAGCCCATTTGCCCGTCTGACCGATCTGAAAGGGCGGCGCGTGCGGGTCTCCACCGCCAGTCAGGCCGATTTCGTTAGCGCCCTCGGGGCCATGCCGGTGATGACCGGGTTTGCCCAGATCATCGCCAATTTCGAGTCGGGCAACATTGACTGCGCCGTCACCGGCACCATGTCGGGCAACACACTCGGCTTGCAACAGCTTACCAGTCATGTCAGCAGCCTGCCGCTGACCTGGGGCCCGGCTGTGTTCGCCGCCAACAAGGATGCCTGGAACGCGTTGCCACCCGATCTGCGCGCCCTGCTGAGCCGTGAACTGCCACGGCTTGAAGCCAGCATCTGGGCGCAAAGCGAACGCGAAACCGCCGAAGGGCTGGCCTGCAACACCGGGGTTGCCGGCTGCCGCAATGGGCGCAGCGGCCACATGCAGCAAGTCAGCCCCAACGCGCAGGACACGCTGTTGCAGCAGCAAATTTTTACCCACACGGTGTTGCCGCGCTGGCTGGCGCGCTGCGGTCCGGCGTGCCCTGAGGTCTGGCGCCAAACCATCGGCGTAAGCAGCGGCATCCAGGCCAAAGCCACTCCATGATCGTGTTCGCGGTCAGGCGGATTCATCTCACCATTGCCGGTGTCGTGCTGGCTTTTGTGCTGGCCTTTGCGACAACCGCGGCCGCACTGATCTGGCAGCAGCGTCAGGATGCCCTGAACAACAGCGCCGCCCAGCTCGATCGCTTTGTCGGCGGTGCTGTCGCGGCGCTGAACCGCACCCTGCTGGACCTTGATGTGCTGCTGGCCAGTCTGCGGGAGACGCAAGACCTGCCCATGCTGCATGTCGGCGAAATCGACCGGCTGGCAGCCAGCCAGACCCTGCGCACCATCACCCAGCGCAATCTGATGCTGAACCGGCTGTTTTTGCTCGACGAGCAGGCCGCAGTGATTGCCACATCCGCCCAGGCTGACTTTGCGCCACTGAACTTGCCTGACGGCTTTGTGCAGCGCACGCTGGGCCTGAAGATTGCCACCCTGACCCTGAGCTCACCGGTGTTTGACCCATCGAGTGCCGAACGGGTGGTGTATCTGGCCCGCGCCCTGAATCTGGCCGATGGCAGCAAGCTGCTGGCCGTCGCCGAAGTCCGGCTGGCGCGCCTGAACACCATCATGGTGCAAGGTGCCGACATCGTCGGGCTGGAGGTCACGCTGGAGCGCGCCACCGGCGAACTCCTCGCCAGCACTCCGGCGCAAGACAAGCTGCTGGGCCAACAGTTGCCTGGCCCGCTGGGCAAAGGGCTGGCCAGCGCAACCCCCATGCCGGCACGACTGAACGCAGTGCCCGCCCTGGTGGTGGCACAGGCGGTTTTGTGCGATGACGTGCTGATTGCAGCCGGCATTCCAATCGATGCGGCGCTGGCCAAATGGCGCATCGAGAAAAACTTCATCCTGCTGGTGGCCGCCTTGTTTTCCCTGATGGTGCTGGCCGCCGGCGGCTCTGCCAGCTGGTATCTGGACCGGCTGGCACAAGCGCGCCAGCAAATCAAACGGTCAAAGGCCGAAATCGAGCAACTGGCGTTTTATGACCACCTGACCAGTTTGCCCAACCGCCTGCTGCTGCTGGAGCGGCTGGGACACGCGCTGACAGCCAGCCAGCGGCACCGGCGCTGCGGTGCCTTGCTGTTTCTCGACCTCGACAACTTCAAGAACGTCAACGACACGCTGGGGCATGATGTGGGCGACCAACTGCTCAGGCAGGTGGCCAGCCGCTTGCAGCTGTGTGTGCGCAGTCACGACACGGTGGCGCGTCTGGGTGGCGATGAATTTGTGGTGCTGCTCGAAGACTTGTCGGGCAAGTCACTGGAAGCTGCCGAACTGGCCAAGCGCATTGGCGAAAAACTGCTGGCAACCTTGTGCCAGCCGTACGCGCTGGAAGGGTTGGCGCAAAAAAGCAGCGCCAGCATCGGCGCTGCGCTGTTTGGCGAGATGCCCGTCATGCCCGCCGAGCTGCTGAAACAGGCCGACATCGCGATGTACCAGGCCAAGGCGCTGGGACGCAACAAACTGTGCTTTTTTGACCCCCAAATGCAGGCCACCATCACCGCCCATGCGGCGCTGGAGAGCGACTTGCAGATCGCCCTGGCACAGCAGCAATTCATGCTGTATTTCCAGCCGCAGGTGACCCAGGCCGGCCGCGTGCTGGGTGCCGAGGTGCTGATCCGCTGGCAACACCCGACACGCGGCATGGTGCCGCCATTTGAGTTCATCCCGGTGGCCGAGGAAAGCGAACTGATCAATCAGATCGGGTTTTGGGTGCTGCACACGGCCTGCCTGCAGCTCAAGATTTGGCAACAAGCGCCTGCGACAGCCCAGCTACAGCTGGCAGTCAATGTCAGCGCACGCCAGTTTCGCCAAGCTGACTTTGTGAGCCAGGTGCAGACGCTCGTTGCCCAGACGGCCATCCACCCAATCGGTCTGAAGCTGGAGTTGACCGAGTCACTGGTGCTTGACAACGTGGATGACACCATTGCCAAGATGCGCGCACTCAAGGCGCTGGGCGTGCGTTTTTCAATGGACGACTTTGGCACTGGCCAGTCGTCGCTGAGCTACCTGACCCGACTGCCGCTGGACCAGCTGAAGATTGACCAGTCGTTTGTGCGCAACATCGGCATCAAGCCCAGCGACGGCATGATCGTGCAGACCATCATCGGCATGGCCGGCAACCTGGGGCTTGAAGTCATCGCCGAGGGGGTTGAAACCCCGGCGCAGCAAGCTTTTCTGGCAACCCACGGCTGCACGCTGTACCAGGGTTACCTGTTTGGCCGGCCGGCACCGCTGGCCGATTTTGAAGCGCTGCTGGCGCAGCGCAGGGCTGCCGTGTGAAGCATCCGCACGTCACGCTGGGCACGGCATTGCTGCTGACCTTGCCGCCGCTGCTGTGGGCGGGCAATGCCGTGGTGGGGCGGCTGATTGCCCCGGCGGTGTCGCCCATGACACTCAATTTGCTGCGCTGGAGCCTGGCTTTTCTGCTGCTGCTACCGCTGGCGGGTCAGGTGTTGCGCGCCGGCAGCCCGCTGTGGCGCAGCTGGAAGCGTTTCATGCTGCTGGCGTTGCTGGCCATTGGCGGCTACAACGCGCTGCTGTACCTGGCGCTCAACACCTCCACCCCGCTGAATGTCACGCTGGTGGGCTCCATCACGCCGGTGTGGATGTTGCTGATTGGCCGGCTGTTTTATGGCTACCGCATTTCGGCCCGGCAGTGGCTGGGGGCCGCCCTGTCGATCTGCGGCGTGATGCTGGTGATGAGCCGCGGCGAACTCGCCGTGCTGTTGCAGGTGCGGCTGGTGGCGGGTGATTTCTACATGCTGCTGGCCTCGGCGGCCTGGGCAACTTACAGCTGGATGCTGGCGCACCCCACCTCTGAGCCGGCCGATATCCGGGGCGACTGGTCGGCGTTTTTGCTGGCCCAGGTGGCGCTGGGTCTGGTCTGGTGTGGCCTGTCTGCCGGTGCTGAATGGTCGCTGGGGCTGGGGCGTTTTGATCTGAGCTGGCCACTGGCGGGCGCATTGCTGTTCATTGCGGCGGGGCCTGCGGTGCTGGCGTACCGCGCCTGGGGTGCTGGCGTGGCGCGCGCTGGGCCCTCGGTGGCAGGTTTTTTTGCCAACCTGACGCCGCTGTTTGCGGCCGTGCTGTCTGGCCTGTTTCTGGGGGAACTGCCGCACCTGTACCACGCACTGGCGTTTGCGCTGATTGTGGCGGGTATCGTGGTGTCGTCAAGGCGCTGAACAGGGCTGCCTGCTAGACTTTCCAGTGCATCACCACCGGACTCAACCCCATGAACCTTGCCGTCAGACACCACCACATTCCTGTTGAAGAATATCTGGCGGGCGAACCCAAAAGCGCCATTCGCCACGAGTACATCGCCGGCACCGTCTATGCCATGGCCGGCGCGGGGGAAAAGCACAACCGCATCAGCCTGAACATTGCGTTCCATCTGCGCGCTGCCAGTCGGGGCAAACCCTGTGGCGTGTTCATCAATGACATGAAACTGCGTATCAACGACAGCGACAGTTTTTATTACCCTGACGTGATGGTGACCTGCGACCCCACTGACACCCAACCGCTGTTCAAGACGCTGCCCTGCCTGCTGGTTGAGGTGCTGTCGCCCTCCACCGAAACCATTGACCGGCGCGAAAAAATGCTGGCCTACCGCAAACTACCCACGCTGTGCCATTACCTGCTGGTGTCACAAGACCAGCGCTGGGTGCAATGGCATCAGCGCAACGACCAGGGGCAATGGGAGGTATTTGACTTGTCGCAACAGGGGTTGTTGCGCCTTGGCTGCCCGGGCATCGAGGCCCAGCTGACGCTGGATGACATTTACGAGGACGTGGTGCTTTAGCCAACCGGCATTGTGCAACGACCTCAAGACGCGTCGGTCAGGCTGTATTCAACCGCCTCGTCCCTGGCGGCTTCAACACTGCGGCCAAAGGCAATGCGCCCTGAACCCTGCAGCAGCATCTCTTCGCGGCGCAGCACAAACTCGGCCTCGCCATCGGGCTGAACAAAGGTTCCGTTGGTGCTCTGGTCCACCAGAAAGAACTTTTCCTGGCGCAGCTCGATGTAGGCGTGTTGCCGCGAGGCCATCTTGTCGGACACCACCAGACTGCAAGACAAGTCGCGCCCCATCACGGTGCGCGGGCACAACTGGTTCATCAAGATGCTGTTGCCCTGGTAGGAGAGCTTGAGGTGCACCATGCGCTGCGGATAATCACTTTGCGTCACGGCCATGGTCAGTTCATCGTTGGTCTGCCAGATGACCTCGCACACTGCCACCTCTTCTTCTTTGCCCTTGATGGTCAGCGCGGCAATTTTGCGGGTGGCTGCGCGCAGCAGCTTGGGCAGCAGCAACACGGTGGCGCAAGTGGTCATGATCTGGCCACCTTTGGCCAGCGAGGTCATGCGGGCGGCCAGATTGACCGTGTCGCCAAACACATCGCCGCCCACTTCGATCACAAAACCGGCATGAAAACCAATGCGCACGGCGCGCTGATGCCCCTGCACCGCCGGCAACTCGGCCATCTTGAACTGGATATCAACGGCTGCAGCCCAGGCTTTTTCCGCATCGGGCATCACGGCCATGACCTCATCACCAATGGTTTTGACGACGTAGCCTTGCGCACGCGCCACCGCAGCGCGCATCACATCAATGCATTCATCCACCAGCAGCTTGGCCTGAGCATCACCAAAAATATCGTACAGCCGGGTGCTGCCCGCCACATCAGCGAACAACACAGCGACTGAACGACCAGATGTATTCATTTTGAAGGTTTCCGAGGTTGGGCTATTTTCATCCAGATTTTCACCGCAAGCGCAGTTTTGCAAGTTCACGCCTCAATGCCGCGTGCGGCCAGCACCCGTCACCACAAAAATACCAGCCAACACCAACAATGTACCGGCCGCCACCGATGCCGTAAACGGCTCATCAAGCACCACCACGCCCATCAAAATCGTGGCCATCGGACCCACCATGCCGGTCTGCGCCGCCAGGCCAGCGCCAATGCGCTCGATGGCCATCATCACCATCAATACCGGCACAGCGGTACACAGCGTGGCGTTGAGCACCGAGAGCCAGATCACCTGTGGCGCCACCACGGCGGCAGCCAACGGGCGCAACAGCAAGAACTGGCCGATGCACAGCACGCACGCCACCGTGGTGGCCAGCCCCACCAGCCGCAACGAGCCCAGCCGCTTGACCAGTTCACCACTGAAACTCAGGTAAATCGCGTAGCTCACAGCGCTCAAAAAAACCAGCAGTGCACCCAGCGCGGCATCGGTCCCTTCGAGCCGGATCTCGTGGCCAAACACAAACAGCACGCCCAGGTAGCTGATCGCCATGCCCAACGCCTGCCGCCGCGCAATGTGTTTTTTGTACAACACCAGGCCCAGCAACAGCACCAGGGTGGGGTTGAGGTACAAAATCAGCCGCTCCAGCGAGGCGCTGATCAAGGTCAAGCCGGCAAAGTCGAGAAAACTGGCCAGGTAATAGCCGGTAAAACCCAGACCCAGCACGCCCCAGAGGTCAGCCTTCGTCAGCGCCGGCTTGCCACGGCTGGCCCACCAGGCCATGACGGCAAAGATCGGCAGCGCAAACAGCATGCGGTACATGATCAGTGTGACCGCATCCACCCCATGGCGGTAGGCCAGCTTGACGATGATCGCCTTGGCGCTGAAGGCAATCGCGCCAAAGCTTGCCAACAGCAAGCCAGGGACTCTATTTTTATGAGCTGTCAGCGCTTTATCCATATGGGCTAGAAGCCAATTTCACTACTAAGTTTCAACAAAAGTTTCTTCCCGTTTGCGCTTCACCGAGGGCAGCAACACCAGCCCCAGCAACAAGGCCGCCGCCCCCAGCAGACCCGCCGATAGCGGCCGGGTGACAAACACGCTCCAGTCGCCGCGTGACAGCAGCAGCGCACGGCGCAGGTTTTCTTCCATCATCGGCCCCAGAATAAAACCCAGCAGCAGCGGTGCCGGCTCCATGCCGAGCTTGATGAAGCCATAACCCACCACACCAAACAGGCCGACCATCCAGATGTCCCACACGTTGTTGTTGGTGGAATACACCCCCACTGCACAAAACAGCACGATGGCCGGGAACAGCCAGCGATACGGCACAGAAAGCAGCCGGATCCAGATACCGATCAGCGGCAGGTTCAGCACGATCAGCATGGCGTTGCCAAGCCACATCGAGGCAACCAGGCCCCAAAACAGTTCGGGGTTGCTGCTCATGACCTGCGGGCCGGGCTGAATGTTGTGAATCGTCATGGCACCCACCATCAAGGCCATCACCGCGTTGGGCGGAATGCCCAGCGTCAGCAAAGGAATGAAGGAGGTTTGTGAGGCCGCATTGTTGGCGGCCTCAGGGGCTGCGACACCCCGGATGTTGCCCTCACCAAACGGCACCTCGCCGGGTTGCAGCCGGGTTTTCTTCTCGACCGTGTAAGCCGCAAACGCTGCCATGACCGCGCCGCCGCCAGGCAAAATGCCCAGGATGGAGCCCAAACCGGTACCGCGCAAAATGGCCGGCAGCATGCGTTTGAAATCAACCCGGCTTGGCAGCAAGCCATGCACGTTGGCGGTGAACACCTCGCGTTCGCTCTCGTGACGGCCCAGGTTGCTGATGATTTCGCCATAGCCAAACACTCCCATGGCAATCACGATGAAGCCAATGCCATCGGTCAACTCGGGGACGTCAAAGCTAAAGCGCGCCACGCCCGAGTTCACATCGGTACCCACCAGCCCCAGCAGCAAGCCCAGCAAAATCATGCCAAACGCTTTGAGCAGATCACCCGATGCCAGCACCACGGCACCCACCAGCCCAAGCACCATCAGTGCGCAGTATTCAGCCGGGCCAAACAGGAATGCCACTTCGGTCAGCGGAACGGCAAACGCCGCCAGCACCAGCGTGCCGACGCAGCCGGCAAAAAACGACCCCAGGCCCGCCGCCGCCAACGCCGGCCCGGCCCGGCCCCTGCGCGCCATCTGGTAGCCGTCGATCACCGTGACCACCGAGGAGGCCTCACCCGGCAGGTTGACCAGAATGGCCGTGGTCGAACCACCATACTGCGCACCGTAATAAATGCCCGCCAGCATGATCAAGGCCGACACCGGCGGCAGTGCGTAAGTGGCCGGCAGCAGCATGGCAATGGTGGCCAGCGGGCCAATGCCCGGCAATACACCGATCAAGGTGCCTAGCAGGCAGCCGACAAAGGCATACAACAGGTTCACCGGTGTCAAGGCGACACCAAAACCCAGCGACAAATGCGCAATCAGTTCCATCACAAACTCCGTTGCACCTCAGGGCGCGATGAAGACGGGCCACACCGGAAACTGCAGCTTGAGCAGCAACACAAAAGCCACGTAACTCAGCACTGCCAGCAGCGTGGCCAGCACCAGTGTTTCCTTGATGATGAAACGGTCACCGGCCAGGCAAGCCACAAAAGTCAGCAGGTAAATGCCGGCGATCAGACCCAGCGCAGGCACGCCCAAAACCGGCAAGCCGCCCAGCGCCACGCCAAAAACCAGGTTGGCCGAGATGATGAACAGCAGCGGCTTCCAGGCCAGACGGCCAATGTGCTCAGCCCGTTCTGCTGGCACCACCATGGCCTTGAACATCATCGCGCTGCCCAGCAAAGCCAGCAAAATACCCAGCAACAAGGGGAAAAAGCCCGGCCCCATGCGGCCACTGTTGCCCAGCGGGTAGTCGCTGGCACCCCAGCCAAAGGCACTGCCCACCAGCGTGAACAGCAGCCCGGCATAAAAGTCTTTCGGGTTTTTCAAACAACCGGCTCCCGGGTGCTGCCTATTTGAGCGGCGGTGTCGATGACAACACCTCATCGAGAAGCGTCAGTCCTTCGGCCACCCGCAAGGCACCGGCCAGCCGCAGTGGCCGCATGCCATCGGCAATGGCCTGGCGCTTGAGGGCATCGGCATTGGGTTCACGGGTGATCAGCGCCTTGAACGCCTCAGTCACCACCAGCAGTTCGTACAAGCCCATGCGACCCATGAAGCCGGTCATGCGGCAATCGACGCAACCCACTGCCTTGAACGGTTTGTAAGGGCCGTTGAGCTGCCACGGCTTGACCACCTCGGCCAAGGTGTCACGCGTGGCGGCTTCATCGGCCACCTTGCAGTTTGGGCACAGCGTGCGCACCAGCCGCTGCGCCAGCACTCCCAGCAAGGTGGCGTTGATCAGGTAGGCCGGCACGCCGAGTTCCATCAGGCGCGTGATGGCGCTCGGCGCGTCGTTGGTGTGCAGGGTGGAAAACACCAGATGCCCGGTGAGTGCGGCCTGAACCGCCATCTCGGCGGTGGCCTGGTCGCGGATTTCGCCGACCATGATGATGTCGGGGTCTTGCCGCATCAGCGCGCGCAGCCCTTCCGGAAAGCCAAAGTCGAGCTGCGGCTGCACCTGGGTCTGGTTGAACGAGGGCTCGATCATTTCGATCGGGTCTTCCACCGTGCTGACGTTCACTTCTTCGGTGGCCACGCGTTTCAGGGTGGAATACAGCGTGGTGGTTTTGCCCGAACCGGTGGGGCCGGTGACCAGAATGATGCCGTTGGGGCGCTTCACCAGGGATTCCCAGCGCTGCGCGTCATGCGCCGAGAAACCCAGCGCGTCAAGGTCTTTGACGGTGGTTTCGGGGTCAAAAATACGCATCACCATCTTCTCGCCAAACGCCGTGGGCAGGGTAGAGATGCGCATTTCGACCTCGTCGCCACCGGGGTTGCGGGTT
>JAIFMT010000139.1 GCA_020048295.1 Rhodoferax sp. | reverse complement strand
TTTTCTTGAAGGCACCCCAGGTATCGACGAGGTCTTTGAACTGGGCCTCTTTGCCGGCGGGTGCCTTGAGTTTGCCGAGCAGGGCGCTGGCGGCATCTGCCGTGTCTTTGACGAGTTTTTGTTGCTCAGGGCCACGCTTGGCCTTGTCGACGGTCATTGTGACCAGGGTTTCACGCGCCACGGTCATCCGGGCGCGCAGGTCTTTGAAGTCTTCGGCGTGCGCCCACGGCGCGGCAAACAGCGTCAACATGGCAAAACACAACAATGCAACGATCTTCTTCATGATGGATACCCTTTTAAGTAAAAAAAACAATCTCACAAAATCATCAAACCGACAGCAGCCAAACATTCAGCACCGGCTGTACATCAGAAATTTATACAAAATAGACCTCTAGCCCACGTCCTGTCTGCGCTGCCAGCTATATTTTTGATATTTAATGGCAACTTGGTGATCGGCCGGACTTCAGGCGCTGGCAATGCCGGCGGTACTGCTTTTGATCAAATCAGCCGTCACCAGCTCGCCCAGCGAGGCCACGTCCAGAATCAGCGCTACCTCGCCGCTGCCCAGAATGCTGGAGCCCGAAATGCCGCGAAGGGTTTTGAACAGCCGCCCCAGCGGTTTGATGACGGTTTGCTGTTGCCCCAGCAATACCTCAACCTCAATGCCGTATTTGCCGCGCGGTGAATTTACCACCACCACGCTGGTGCGCTCAGGCAGGGTGGACTCAATGCTGTAGAGCGAGCGCAGCCGCACCACCGGTAACACCGCACCACGCAACTCAACACAATGGCGGCCTGTGCCATCGACGCGCACATGTTGCCCGCCCGCTTCAATGACCTCAACCACCGAGCCCAGTGGCAGCACAAACTTGGCTTTGCCCACGCCCACTAGAAAACCGTCGATGATGGCCAGCGTCAGCGGCAGCCGAATGTCCACCTGCAGTCCCTGGCCGGGGCGGCTGTTGAGTTTCAAGCTGCCGCGCAGCGCCTCGATGTTGCGCCGCACCACGTCCATGCCGACACCTCGGCCAGACAGGTTGGTGACTTGCTCGGCGGTAGAAAAGCCGGGCTCAAAAATCATCATGTTGATGACATCGTCGCTGGGCACGGTGCCGGGCTCGATCAGGCCACGGTTCCAGGCGCGCTGCAGCACCCGCTCACGGTTGATGCCGCGGCCATCGTCTTCAATGCGGATCAGGATGGCCCCGGTTTCGTGGCGCGCACTTAAGGTGAGCTTGCCAGCCGGGGTTTTACCAGCCGCAACGCGCTCTTGCGGTGGCTCAAGGCCATGGTCAAGCGAATTGCGCACCAGGTGCATCAGCGGGTCGGCGATTTTCTCGACCATGGACTTGTCGAGTTCGGCCTCGCCACCGACGATCTCAAAATTAACCTCTTTGCCCAGGCTCGACGCGGTGTCGCGCACCACACGGCGAAAGCGGCTGAAGGTTTCTCCCACCGGCACCATGCGCAGGCCCAGCGTGCCATTGCGGATTTCTTCAATCAGGCCGTTCATGTGCAGGTTGGCTTCGATCAGCGCCACATTGCGGGTTTCGCGCGCCAGCAAATTTGCCCCGGCCCCGGCAATGACCAACTCGCCCAGCAGGTTGATGACCAGGTCAAGCCGGTCGGCCTGCACCCGGATGTAGCGGTTTTCTTCGCCGCCGCCACCGCCGGTTTCGCGGGCTTTTTGCTGCTTGTTCAGGGCCGCTTCAACCACTTCGGGGGCAACACCTGCCTGGGTTTCCAGCAAATCACCCAATTTGGGCTTGGCAGCAGCTGCCGCTTGCACCCCACGCCCTTGTTTTGAGAGCACTTCAGTGAGCTTTTCCTGTGACACGGCCCCCACCGACACCAGCATGTCGCCCAGTCTGGGCGTGGTGGGCATGTCTTCGATGGTGCGCACCAGCTTTTGGCCGGTGGTTTCCGGGGCAATTACATCGAGCTCGCAGTCGTCGGCAACAAAGCTGAACGCGCCTTCCACTTCTTCGCGCGTGGCGGTGGATTCGAGCTCCATGCCAAAACTCAAATAGCAGGTTTCGGGGTTCAGGTTCACCAGCGATGGCACGGCCTCAATACCGCACAACATCGACTTGATGTGCCCCAGGCCCTTGAGGTAGCGGGCAATGGAGAGCGGGTCCATGCCATTACGGAAGGTTTCCGGGCCAAAGCGGGCCGAAATGCGCCAGGCGGTCATGCCGGGCACGCTGCCGGGCAATGCCGATGGGGCCGACGATGCCTCTGGCTGGGCGGCTGGCGCTGCCGTGGCACTGTGGGTGTAGGCCTGCAACTGGATGATCAGGTCGGCACGCAGGTCTTTCTGGTCAGCCGTGTCGGCGGTATCGTCGCTGGCGGTATCGACCAGAAACTTGATCTGGTCATTGCACTGCAGCAGCAAGGTGCTCATGACCGGGGTCAGGCTGAGCTCGCCGTCACGCAGGCGGTCGAGCAGGGTTTCCACATGGTGGGTAAATTCAACCACCTTGTTGAGCCCAAAAATCCCCGCCGAACCCTTGACCGTATGGGCACAGCGAAACAGCGTGTCGAGCAGCTCGCGGTTGTCGGGCTGCTCTTCAAGCTCCAGCAGCAGGGCCTCGATGGCTTCGGTCTGTTCGCCCGCCTCGCTGATAAAGGCGGGCATGGCAGCGGCAATGAAGTCTTGGTCGGCATCTGACATGGCGATGGCCTTTTTCAGGAGTTGGCGTGGGATGGGTTGAGCCAGCCGGCCAGCCCCATGGCGGTGCAGGCATCGACAAACACGGCGCTGGGTTTGACCAGTTGCCACGGTTGATCGGCGTTGGACAGTGCGGCAATCAGCTGCAGGCCGGCACCGTCAATTTCTTCCACCTTGGCGGCTGATATTTCAAGCAGCTTGGCCGATTTGGCGCTTTGCTCGGTAACCCAGCTCAGCAGGGCATCGCGGGTTTCGACCGCGCTGTAAATGGTCATTTCAGCGGGTAGTTCAAACGGCGTGCTCATGAGGATGTCCTGAGAATTACAAAATAGATAGCTGCTTGCGCTTATCCAGCAAGGGCTGGAGGCCTAAAACACTTAAAAATCAGGGCAGACAGAGTTTGGAGACAGCGTTAAGCAACGAGGCTGGCGAAAACGGTTTCACCATCCAGGCCTTGGCACCGGCGGCTTTGCCTTCTTCTTTTTTGGCTTCCTGGCTTTCGGTGGTGAGCATCAGGATGGGCAGAAAACGGTAGTTGGGCAGCGCCTTGGCGGCCTTGACAAACTCGATGCCGTTCATGCGCGGCATGTTGACATCGCAAACAGCCATGTGGATTTTGCGGCCATCAAGCAGCGCCAGCGCCGCCTGGCCGTCGCCGGCCTGCAACACCTCATAGCCGGCCCCTTGCAGCGCCATGGCCACCACTTGGCGCAGGCTGGCCGAATCGTCAATCACGAGAATGGTTTGTGCCATTGCAAATCCTCATCAAAAAAAAGTGGTTTCTTCGTCATCGGTGGCGGCTGGATCACCCGCCGCGTTGTGATGGTGGCGCTGTTCGGTCATGACGTATTGTGATTCCAGTGCTGGTGTCACCCAGCGCCTGTTCCAGGCGCACGATGTCTTCGTGCAGCAGCGTCATCATCTGGCTGATGCGGTCCTGGTACTGAAAGCCCCGGTACATGCGGTCCACCTGCTGGCTAACCATTTCGGTTTCGTGGCTGAAGGGTTTGGCAATGCGCTCCAGCGCATCGACGGTGCTGCGAATCATGGCCAGCACACGCTGTACTGCTGCGCCAGCGGGGCCGTCCAGCTGGCCCAGCACTGGCTGCAGCTCTTGCTCGCAGGCGTCTGCCAGTTGCGTGATGCCGCCGCTGCCTTGCGCCAACGCGGCGGTGATTTGCACCGACTGGCGGGTGGCGATGTCAAGGTGCGGGCCAATCTCGGCAAAGGCGGCCAGCATTTCGGCCACAGCGCCTTCAGACTGGCTGCGTGAACTGACCAACTGGCGCGCCCAGATGGGCAGCACCTGGCTGCACAGGGCCACCAGCGCCTGGTCATGAGTGGTTCGCTGATCGGGTTGGGGGGAGGATGAGCTCATACGTGAAGCCATTGCGCATTGAGGTAGCAGCCGCAGCCAATCAGGCGGTTGTCATCGAGCGGCATGACGTACGACGCTTTGGACTGCACCTCGCCATTGACCGGGTTGGTGATACTGTAGTTGACCCAGCCGCCTTGCTCGTTGTCGCAGACCGACCAGGAGTCTGCCACCAATTGGTCTGCATCAAGCCCGGCCATGGCGTTCAACAAGGTGCCATCCTTCTCTGGTAGCGCCCCATGCACCACATAGCGGCCTTGGCGGTCAAAAATGAAGATGTACAAGTCGCGGTCAATGAACGGACCCTGCCGATCGTGAAAATCGACAATGGCGCGCTCCTGCCCGTGGGTGCGCAGATGCACCAGCGCATCAAACACCATTTGGCGCGCCTGGTCAGCGGTGCCCTGGCGCAAGCGGATGTCGCCCACCGATATTTCAAGGGTGGAGGCTTGCGCGATCATGCGGTCGGAGTTGAAGCTGGCGCGCTCGACCAGTTCCGAGTTTTCATGCGTCAGCACATCCAGGTCGCCCACCGCATGCACCACCTCTTCAAGCGCCGCGCTTTGCGTGGCGCTGCCTTCGGCCATGACGTTGACATTCATGGCGATTTCGCCAATGCCCGAGATCAGGCTTTCCATGGTGGCGTTGATCTGCCGGATGCCCGCCACCGTTTCTCCGACGCGTGTGGATGACTCGGCAATCAGGGTACGGATTTCGGCAGCGGCACTTTGGCTACGCTTGGCCAGATTGCGCACTTCTGCAGCCACCACGGCAAAGCCGCGCCCCTGTTCACCGGCGCGGGCGGCTTCTACCGCCGCGTTGAGCGCCAGCAGGTTGGTCTGAAAGGCAATGCCATCAATCACACCAATAATTTCGGACATGCGCCGCGAAGTGTTTTCCAGCGGGTCCATGCTTTTGACGGCCTCGTGCATCATGGTGCCTGCTGAATCGGCCTCGGTATGCAGGCTGGAGGTCATCATGCTGACTTCATGCGCGGCGGCTGCGTTGCGTGCCACGGTTTCGCTCACATGCTTGACGTGCAGCGAGGTTTGCTGCAGGTGCTGGCCTTGCGCAGCAGCGCGCTCGGCCAGCGAACGCGTGTCATCGACCAGTTTCTTGCCGGTGTCACCCAGCAGCACGGCCGCCGTACGGATGTTGGCGACGATGCTCGACATATTGATGATCATGGTCTCAAAGTGGCGGCCAAAGTTGCCCAGGGTCTTGACGTCCGAGTGGCTGTTGTAGGCCAGATTGCCTTCGGATGCGGCGCGAATCGCTTTCTCGGTGCGGTCGCGTTCCTGACGGGTGATCTTGAAAAAGCTGAACTGCAAATACCACCACAGCACCACTCCGATCACCTCTAGGGCCACGATCCAGCCGTCACCCACCGTAATGCCGGTGAGGTGCAGGCCGACCACGCAGGCGGCTGAAATCAGCAATGGGGCTGGAAGAAACCAGAAACGCAGCGTTCCGCTCATGGGCAGCAGCAGAGCGATTCCCGGGGAAAAAAAATTCATGACGGTTAAGCTCTTCGTTATACCAATAGGCTGAAACGGGAAGGCTAGCGCAGGGCGAGTTCGATCTTGGCTTTCAGGGTGTCGAGCCGGGGTGGCTTGACAATGTAGCCATAAGTGCCCAGCGGCATGGCTTCCTGCAAGGTGGCGCTGCTGGCATCGGCGCTCATGAAAATGACCTTCATCTCATTGATCAGCGGGTTGGCGTGGGCGCGCAGGTGTTGCACAAATTCCAGCCCGTCCATCGGTTTCATGTGGATGTCGGTCAGCACCAGATTGGGCTTGAAGCTCGTCATGGCACGCATGGCACTGGCACCATCGACCGCAGTTTCGATCGACTGGATGCCCAGCCGCCGCAGGCTGTTGACAACAAAGGTGCGCATGACTTCATCGTCATCCACCACCAGGACACGGGCAAACATCAAGTTCATGATTGAGTGGGCTCAGGTTACAAAAGGTGCGAGATACGCATAATTTTTAGTTTATCGACCATTTCCGCCGACTGGAAACGACTGGGTTGGTATTTGTCAACAC
>JAIFMT010000174.1 GCA_020048295.1 Rhodoferax sp. | reverse complement strand
GTACAGGCCGCGCGCCTTCATGTCGGTGACAAACGCCACGTTGTCCAGGTCAAAGCGGTGCATCACATAAAAATAGCCGTTTTGCGCAAGCCAGACGCAAATCGACTCGTTGACCACGGTTTTCATGTTGGCCGGCACCACCGGAATACGGAATCGTCGGGGGCCAAACTCGACACCAGCGTCGCATTCCGAGCGGCTGTCCACCCGGCATTTGCGGGGCAGTAGCAAGATGTTGTCGTAGTCAAAAATTTCCATGGTCAAGCGTCTTTCAAACGGGTTAAAACGAGAGCGCTTGGATTGAGACCCGGTTGTGCTGAACGCACGGCTTGCACCGCACGCCAACAAAAAACCGGGCTGCAATTGCTTGGGCCCGGTGACTGATTCTACCCAAGTGGCTTTCTACAATGCCCCCATGTTTTCTGAAATGCCCCCCCAAAGCCCGCCGGACGCTGGTCTGCTGCACAACCTCAACCCTGAACAACTGGCCGCCGTGACGTTGCCGTCTGAGCACGCGCTGATTCTGGCCGGTGCCGGCTCGGGCAAAACGCGGGTGCTGACCACCCGCATTGCCTGGCTGTTGCAAACCGGACAGGCCTCGCCCGGCGGCATTTTGGCCGTCACGTTTACCAACAAGGCCGCTAAAGAGATGATGACGCGCCTGAGCGCGATGCTGCCGCTCAACGTGCGTGGCATGTGGATTGGCACGTTTCACGGCCTGTGCAACCGCTTGCTGCGCGCCCACTACAAGTTGGCCAACCTGCCGCAGAGCTTTCAGATTCTCGACACGCAAGACCAGCTGTCGAGCATCAAGCGCCTGTACAAGCAGTTTGGCATTGATGACGAGCGTTTTCCAGCCAAGCAAATGCAGTGGTTCATCAGCGCCTGCAAGGAGGACGGCCAGCGCCCGGCGGTGGTGCCGGCGCGCGATGAGGAAACCCGCAAAAAAATCGAGATTTACCAGCTGTATGAAGAGCAGTGCCAGCGCGAAGGCGTGGTTGACTTTGGCGAGCTGATGCTGCGTAGCTACGAGCTGCTGCGCGACAACGACCCGATTCGCGAGCATTACCAGCGACGCTTCAGGCATATCCTGATCGACGAATTCCAAGACACCAACAAGCTGCAGTACGCCTGGATCAAGATGCTGGCCGGCACCGGCGCGCACAGCAGTGTAGAAGGCTCTTTTAAACCCACCGGTTGCGTGCTGGCGGTGGGCGATGATGACCAGAGCATTTACGCCTTTCGCGGTGCGCGCGTGGGCAACATGGCCGACTTTGTGCGCGAATTTGGCGTGCGCCACCAGATCAAGCTCGAAGAAAACTACCGCAGCGGCAGCAACATTCTCGACAGCGCCAACGCACTCATCAGCCACAACCGCACTCGCTTGGGTAAAAACCTGCGCACCGCCCAAGGCCCGGGCGAGCCGGTGCGGGTGTTTGAGGCCAGCAGTGACTTTCTGGAGGCGCAGTGGATGGTGGACGAAATGCGCCAGCTGGTGCGCGAAGGCCATGCGCGCAAGGAAATCGCCGTGCTGTACCGCAGCAATGCGCAAAGCCGGGTGATCGAGACGGCGCTGTTCAACGCCGCCATGCCCTACAAGGTGTATGGGGGCTTGCGCTTTTTTGAGCGCGCTGAAATCAAGAACGCGCTGGCTTATTTGCGCCTGCTGGAAAACCCGCGCGACGACACCAGTTTTTTGCGCGCCGTGAACTTTCCGCCGCGCGGTATTGGCGCGCGCAGCCTGGAGCAGTTGCAAGACCTGGCGCGCGCCACCGGCTGCGCCTTGAGCGATGCCGTCAGTGGCCTCAGCGGCAAGGCGGGCAGCAACATTGGCGCGTTTTTGGCGGGTATTGACGTGCTGCGCGAGCAAACCCTGGGCCAGAGCCTGCGCGACATCATCGTCGCCACGCTCGACCACAGCGGCCTGATCACCCACTACAAGGCCGACCGCGAAGGCGCTGACCGGGTGGAAAACCTGGAAGAGCTGGTCAACGCCGCCGAAAGCTTTGTGTCGCTGGAAGGCTTTGGCCGCGACGCAGTGGCCTTGCCGGTGGATGAGCTGGGCAATGTGCTGACCCAATCGCCCGCCTCGCAAGGGCTGGACCTGAACCAGCCCCTGTCAGAGCTGCCCGCGCCCGATGCCGACACCGGCGAAACCCTGTCACCGCTGGCCGCCTTTTTGACCCACGCCGCACTGGAGGCCGGCGACAACCAGGCGCAAGCCGGCCAGGATGCCATCCAGCTGATGACGGTGCACGCCAGCAAGGGGCTGGAATTTGACTGCGTGTTCATCACCGGCATGGAAGAAGGCTTGTTCCCGCACGAAAACTCGATGAGCGACCAGGCCAGCCTCGAAGAAGAACGCCGTCTGATGTATGTGGCCATTACCCGTGCCCGCCAGCGGCTGTACCTGAGCCACTCGCAAACCCGCATGTTGCATGGCCAGACACGCTACAACATGAAAAGCCGGTTTTTTGAGGAGCTGCCCGAAGACGCGCTGAAATGGATCACGCCCAGACAACCTGGTTTTGGCGACACCACCCGCAGCCAGGGGGGCTTCGGGGGCAGCCGTTACGCAGGCTCCGGTTATGATGCAAATTCAGGAGCTACTAGCGCTTATTCAGAAAGGGCTAGAGGCCAATTTGGCACTGATTATTCAAAATACGCCGGGCCCGCTGCCGCACCCTTGCCGGCGCGCAAGGAAACCGAGGGCCAGCGTTTCAAGGTGGGCCAGAAGCTGTTTCACGCCAAGTTTGGCGAAGGCACGGTGCTGGCGCTTGAAGGCAGCGGCGACGATGCCCGCATCCAGATCAACTTTCCGCGCCATGGGCTCAAATGGCTGGCCCTGAGCATCGCCAAGCTGACCCCGCTGCCCTGAATGCGGCGCAGAGGATCCCTGCGTTGCCGTTGTCGTCTCAGCGCGCCTCCAGCCCCGGTATCCAGTTGGTGCCCGCGAGCGGCACGCGGGCCATGGCGGCGGCTTCTACGGTGAGTGCCACCAGGTCTTCGGGCTCCAGGTGATGCACGTCCTGCTTGCCGCAGGCGCGCGCCAGCGTGGTGAGTTCCATCGTCAGGGTTTTCAGGTAGTTGCGCAAGTGCTTGGCACCCCACTCGGGCTGCAGGCGCTGCTCCAGAATCGCGTCTTGCGTGGTCACGCCGACCGGACATCTGCCGGTGTGGCAGTGGTGGCAATAGCCCGGTGCGGTGCCCAAAGCGGCGTAGTCGGCTTCGGCGCTGATGGGCTGGCCGTCTTGAAAATACACCTCGCGGTTGCAGCCCATGGCCATCAGCATGCCCTGTCCCAGCGACACGGCGTCTGCGCCCAAGGCAATTGCCTTGGCCACGTCGGCACCGGTGCGGATGCCGCCCGAGACAATCAGTTGCACCTTGCCTTTCATGTTCAGGTCTTCCAGCGCATCAACCGCCTGGCGCACCGCGGCCAGCGTAGGGATGCCGACATGTTCGATAAAGCAGGTTTGCGTGGCCGCTGTGCCGCCCTGCATGCCATCGACCACCACCACGTCGGCCCCCGAATGCACGGCGAGCTTCACGTCGTTAAAGACGCGAGTGGCACCGACCTTGACGTAAATCGGCTTTTCCCAGTCGGTCATTTCGCGCAGTTCCTGAATCTTGATGGCCAGGTCGTCCGGGCCGGTCCAGTCGGGGTGGCGGCAGGCAGAGCGCTGGTCAATGCCTTCGGGCAGCGTGCGCATGGCCGCCACCCGCGGGCCGACCTTTTGCCCCAGCAGCATGCCGCCACCGCCAGGCTTGGCACCCTGCCCAATCACCACCTCAATCGCATCGGCACGACGCACGTCGTCAGGATCAAAACCGTAGCGTGACGGCAGGCACTGGTAGATCAGCGTTTTGGACGAATTGCGTTCTTCGTTGGTCATGCCGCCATCGCCGGTGGTGGTGGAAGTGCCCATCGAGGCGGCGGCGCGGCCCAGCGCCTCCTTGACGTTGGCCGACAGTGAACCAAAGCTCATGCCGGCAATGGTGATCGGGATGTCGAGCTCAATCGGCTTTTTGGCAAAGCGTGTGCCCAGCACGGTCTTGGTGACGCAGCGTTCGCGGTAGCCCTCCAAAGGGTAGCGCGACAGGCTGGCCGCCAGAAACACCAGGTCGTCAAAGTGCGGCAGTTTGCGCTTGGCACCCAGGCCGCGAATTTCGTACAGGCCGGTGGCGGCGGCGCGCTGAATGTAGTCCTGCACGGCACGGTCAAAGCCGGCCGACTCCTCGCGCTGCAGGTGTTTGAAATGAAGTGCTTGTTGGGGAGAAGTCATGGTATTTCTTTCAATATTCCTGGTCGGCATCTGCATTCCAGTGGTACAGCGATTTGGCCGAGGCCACGCGTTTGAAGCTGCGCGGCTCCAGCGGCTGGCCAGCGGCGGCCAGCAAATCGGTCAGCGCCGCCACATCCGCATCGGTCATTGGCTCAATTTGGGCATCGGCCCCCAGCGAGGCGATCTCGCCGCGCACATAGATGACTGCCTCGTACAGCGAGTCGCCCAGCGCATTGCCGGCGTTACCGCAAATCACCATGCGCCCGGCTTGCGCCATGAAGCCGCTGAAACTGCCCACCGAGCCGCCCACCACGATGTCGCCACCCTTGAGCGAAATGCCGCAGCGCAGACCGGCATCGCCGTCGATCACCAGCAGGCCACCGCGTGCTGAAGCACCGGCCCCGTTGGAGGCAAAGCCCTTCACATGCACCTTGCCGCTCATCATGTTCTCAGCCACGCCGGTGCCGGCGCTTCCTTCAATCAGCACCGTGGCGTGCTTGTTCATGCCAGCGGCGTAATAGCCGGCATGGCCATGCACGGTGACGGTCAATGGCGCGTTCAGGCCAACGGCAATGTTGTGCGCGCCATCGGAGTTGTGAATGGCGATGTACTGACCGGCCAGCGTGTCGGGCGCGCCGTGCAGGTACTGGTTGACCTCGCGCAGCGGGGTTTGGCTCAAATCGAAAGACAGGTGGCTCATTGGACGCTCCAGACATACATGTGTTCGGGGGCCGGTTCAAACACGTGCGCGTGTTTGATGCCTGGCAGGTGCGCCAGGGAGCGGAACTCGGAGGCAATCGCCACATAGTCATCGGTCTCGGCCACCACGGCGGGCTTGCAGGCGAAGGGGTCACGGATCAGCGCCAGCTCGGTCGCCGTGCCCATCAAAAAGGTATAAAAGCCGTCCAGCGCCTCAAAGCCTTTTTGCAGCGCGTCTTTGAGCGTGTCGCCCTCGCGCAGACGCCACTCCAGAAACCGGCAGGCGGCTTCGGTGTCGTTGTCGGTGTCAAAGTGGATGCCGTGCGGCTCGAGCATGCGGCGCACGCCATACGGGTTGGACAGCGAGCCGTTATGCACCAGGCAAAAGTCTTCCCCGGCGGTGAACGGGTGAGCGCGGTCAGGCGTGACCGCCGACTCGGTCGCCATGCGGGTGTGACCCACCAGGTGCGTGCCTTGCAGGCTGCTGAAGTTGTAGCGCTGCGCAACCTGCGCCGGAGTGCCGATGTCCTTGAACAGGTCAATGGCGCGCCCGGTGGAGAGCACGTGCAGCTTCGGGTGGCGCTCTTGCACCCAGTGGCGCACCGTGGCCGGGTTGATGCCGGTGGTCAGCACCGCATGGTTGCCGCAGGCCACCACCGTGGCGGTGTCGCCCAGCGCATCGCACAAGGCATCGGCCAGCCCGGCCCAATCAAAGTGTTCGCCATGCGGCATCATTCCCGAATACAGGCTGAGCTTGCGCTGGTGGGGGGGCACCGGCGCGCCAAACACCGCCATGCCGGCCGAATCTGGCCCGCGTTCGGTCATGCCCAGCAGCATCGGCACCATCCAGGTGCCAAGCTGCGCCTTGAGGGCGGGTTGTTTTACAAGTAGTCCGACAATTCCACACATGGAGTGGCCTCTCAGTATCAAGAATATAAGAAAAATTGGCTTCTAGCCTTTATGGCATAAGCGCTGTCAGCTATTGAAAATAAAGTAAATGGTGATCTGCTCAGAAGAATTCCAGATAACTCTTGAGCTCCCAGTCCGATACAAAGCGCATGTACTCCAGCCACTCGGCGCGCTTGAGCGTCAAAAATTCACCGGCCACCGGGCCCAGCGCGTTGCAGATCAGCGGGTCAGCCTCCAGTGCGTCGAGGGCTTGCTCCAGGTTTTGCGGCAGCACCTGGATGCCGCGTTCATGCAATTGCTCCGGGGTCAGCGCGTACAGGTTGTCGTTGTGCGGTGCGCCGGGGTCGAGTTGGCGGTCGATGCCATCGAGCCCGGCGGCAATCACCGCTGCCGTCACCAGATACGGGTTGCAGGCACCATCGGGCAGGCGCAGCTCGAGCCGGCCTTTGGGAATGCGCACCATGGTGGAGCGGTTGTTATCGCCATAAGAAATGTAGGCCGGGGCCCAGGTGGAGCCGGTCAGCGACCTGCCCACCACCAGCCGCTTGTAGGAGTTCACCGTGGGGCAAGCCAGCGCCGTCAGTGCCGGGGCGTGCGCCAGCAGACCGCCCAGAAAGTGATAGGCCAGCGGCGACAAATGCAGGCCATTGGGGTCGCTGTCGTCTTCAAACAGGTTGCGTTGGCCATCACCGAGTGACACATGCATGTGCATGCCGTTGCCAGGCCGGTTGCCAAACGGCTTGGGCATGAAGGAACAGATCAGTCCCATCTCATTGGCAATTTCGGTGGCGGCCATCTTGAAAAAGATGAAATGGTCGGCCGAGGTCAGCCCGTCGGCATAGGTGTAATTCAGCTCGAACTGGCCGTTGGCGTCTTCGTGGTCAATCTGATAGACATCCAGCCCGGCGCTGATCAGGCTGTCGGAGAGTTTTTCCAGGTAGGCGCGGGTTCGCGACAGGCCCTTGTAGTCATAACACGGCTTGGCCAGCGTGTCGGTGGCATCGCACGGCTCGATGCCGCCGCTGGCGGTGCGCTTGAGCAATGAGAACTCGGGCTCCAGCCCGGTGTAAATGGTCAGGCCGCGCTCGGCCAGGCGGGCGGCTTGTTTTTTTAGCACCACGCGTGAGTCGTAGCCCCAGGGCAGGCCGTTCACATGGCCTTCGCACACGATACGCGCCAGCCCCGGCTGCCACGGCACCGGCGCCAAGGTGCTCAGGTCGCCCACCGCCATGAAGTCCGGCCCATTGGGCTCGATGCCCACACCCCAGATGGCAAAGCCGGCAAAACCCGCGCCCTCCTTGAGCACGCCGGGCAAATGCGCCACCGGCACCGACTTGGCCTTGGCCACGCCGTGGATATCGACAAACTGCGCCAGCACGTACTTGACGCCTTGCTGCATCAGCCAGGCCTGGGCTTCGCTGGCGCTGCGGAACTGGGGTGGGGAGCCGGAAGCTTTCATAATCGGGTTTATCCTGGGTTAATAGTTCGCTATAGGCAATTAAAATTCTACTGATGAAACAAGTTAAGCAAATTCCAGACCAGCTTGAGCCCGGCTCGGGCAGCAGCGCGGCGCTAACACAGGCGCTGGGCAGTGCCATTCGTGAATTGCGCCAGCGCCACAAGCTCACCATTGCCCAGGTGTGCGAGCAGGCCGACATCAGCCGTGGCATGTTGTCAAAGATCGAAACCGGCCAGATCACGCCGGGGCTGGACTCGCTGAGTCGCATTGCGCGGGCGCTGGGGGTGTCGATGTCGATGCTGTTTCGCCATTACGACGCGCCGGCAGGCAGCGCGCAGCACGTCAAAAAGGGGCAAGGGATGGAAGTGGTGCGCCGCGGCACCAAAAGTGGGCACAGCTACGAACTGCTGGCCTACGACCAGGGGCCGGTCAAGCTGTTTGAGCCGTTCTTGATCCGCATGGACGAGGCTTCAGAGAGTTTTCCAACCTTTCAGCACCCGGGCACCGAGTTCATCCACATGATTGAAGGCACGCTGGAATACCGTCACGGGCAAACCGTGTATGTGCTGGAGCCAGGCGACACACTGACGTTTGCCGGTGAAATCACCCACGGACCGGAGCGCCTTCTATGCAAGCCAATCCGCTTCTTGTCGATCATCATTTATGGTGGCAGCAGCGCGTGATGAAGCCCTTGTACCGTAGCCGTGAGCCGCTGCCTGGTGAACATCTGAAGCGGCAAGCAAGCTTGACTTTGGGCCTGGCGATATCGTGCCATACTGGCGTTCGGTGGGTTAAATCGTTCATCCATGATGGTTTACGCGTGATTTCTTTCTGGCGACATTTTTTCTCGGACACCGGCCGTTGGGCCGGGGTTCTGTTGGTCCTGCTGGCCTTGTTGTCGAGCCCGGCGCGGGCGGCCGAGGTAAAAATTGGCGTCCTGGCGCTGCGCGGGCCGCAAAAGGTGGCCGAGATGTGGTCGGCCACCGGCCGCTATCTGGAGGCCGCCTTGCCCGGCAACAGCTTTCACATCGTGCCCCTGGACTTTGACGAGGTGCGCCAGGCGGTGCGCCAGGAGCGGGTTGACTTTGTGCTGGTCAATTCATCGTATTACGTTGAGCTGGAATCGATCTATGGCGTCAGCGCCATCGCCACCCTGAAAGACCGCTTTGATGGCGGCACAGGCTTCAGCGCCTTTGGCGGCGTCATCTTTGCGCGTGCCGACCGCTCCGACATCCAGGCGCTGTCTGACCTGCGCAACAAGACCTTCGCTGCGGTCGATGAAAGCTCCCTGGGTGGCTGGCAGGTGGGCTGGCGCGAATTGATGCATCAGGGCCTCGACCCGGCGCGCGACTTCAAGAAGCTCAGCTTCGAACACATTCATGATGCGGTGGTGTATGCCGTGCGCGACGGACGCGCCGATGCGGGTACGGTGCGCACCGAGGTGCTGGAGCGCATGGCCAAAGAAGGCGCGATCCGGCTGGAAGATTTTTTTGTCCTCAACCAGCAGCATGTGGCGGGTTTCCCGCTGCTGCTGAGCACCCCGCTTTACCCCGAGTGGCCGCTCGCCAAATTGCGCCAGGTGCCCGGCGAACTGGCGGTGCAGGTTGCCATCGCCCTGATGCAGATGCCCGCCGACGCACCCGCTGCGCAACAGGCCGCCATCAGCGGCTGGACCCTGCCGCTGAATTATCAGCCGGTGCACGACGCCCTGAAAGAACTGCATCTGGGTCCTTACGCGGCGCTCAACCGGCTGAGCACGGCTGAACTGGTGGCACAGTATGGCCACTGGCTGGTGCTGGTGCTGGCGTTTGTGCTGACGATCATGGCCACCATGGTCTATGTCGGGCAAATCAACCGACGGCTGCGCCAGCAGCAACTGCAACTCGGCAACCTCAACGCAACGCTGGAGGCCCGGGTGCAGGAACGCACCGGCGAGGTCGACCAGTTGCTCACGCGCGAGCATTTTCTGCGCGGGGTGGTCGAGATGGTGGCCGACGTGAACCAGATCCTGATCACCTCGACCTCAAAGGAAGAAATGCTCAAAGCCTGTTGCGACCGCCTCATCGCCAACGCCGAGTACCGCTTTGCCTGGGTTGGGCTGCTGCACGATGGGGAGCTTGAAATCGCGGCCAAGTCCTATGGTGCGGCCGAGCTGATGCGCCATGTGGCTGGCTGCCTCAGCAATGGCCCGTCGCGCATCGCCATCACTGAGAAGCGCAGCATCATCGAGGCTGACCCACAGCGCATTGCTGCCGAGCTGAGCCGCAACGGGGTGCGCGCGGTGATCGCCATGCCCTTGCGCCAGGATGCCTACGGCGAACCCATCGGCGTTTTCTGCGTGCTGACCGGGCGGTCCGAGTCGTTTGACCAGGAAGAAGTGGCGATGCTGGAGCAGCTCGCTGGCGACATCGGCTTTGCCATTCACGCCTTCAACCAGCGCAAGGAAACCCGCAAGCTGCAGCAGGATCGCATCCGCAATTACGAAGAAACCATTTTGTCGCTGGTGGACATGATCGAAAAACGCGACACCTACACCGCCGGCCATACGCGCCGGGTGGCGCATTACTGCGCATTGATCGCCACCCGCTTGGCCTTGAGTGCGCCGCAGATCGAACAGCTCAAACAGGCGGCCATTCTGCACGACATCGGCAAGATTGCCATTCCCGATGCGGTACTGCTCAAGCCGGGCAAGCTCACCGCGCTGGAGTACGACCTGATCAAACAGCATGCCGACGAGGGCTATCGCACGCTGGCGCACATCGACATGTACAAGGACCTCGCCGAGATCATGCGTTACCACCACGAACGCATCGACGGCAGCGGCTACCCGCAGGGCCTGAAAAACGGGCAAATACCCCTGCTGTCGCAAATCATGGCGGTGGCCGATGGCTTTGATGCCATGACCACCAACCGCATCTACAAACCGCGCAAGGAAGTGTCGGTGGCGCTAGCCGAGCTGCGCCAGCTCGCCGGCACGCATTACGCACCCGATGTGGTGACGGCGGCCTGCGAGGTGCTGCGCCAGGTGGTGCCACCGCCGCTGTCCGACCAGATGCCCAAGACCGCCATGGAACGGCAGCGCTTCGCCTATTTTTTTGATGACCCGCTGACCAGTGTGCACAACGCCAGTTACCTGCAGCTGATGCTGCGCCATGGTCCGCCAGCCGGCTATGGCAACGCCTACCTGCTGCTGCTGCAGCACTTTTCGCAGCTCAACAGCGCCAGCGGCTGGACCGCTGGCAACCAGGTGCTGGCAGGCTTTGCGGCGCATCTGGCGTCACGCTACCCGGATGCGCTGCTGTTTCGGGTGATGGGCGACGATTTTGTACTGCTGTCTGATAAGCCGCTCGAACTCGATGCGCTTGCCCTCAAGCACGACTCGCCCTTGCAGGGCACCCAGGTGAATCTGGAGGCGCGCGAACTCGACCTGCACGACAGCGGAATGGACTTCTTGCGCGAATTGATCTGAGACGGCGCTGTCAGCCGGCCAGGTTCATGCGGTGTGCCTGGCACGGCGACTTTCTCAACGCCGGATGTCAGGCACTCAGGCGCTGGAACAGGCCGCCGGGCAGTCGGGCTGCCAGCCCGTCGAGCTCCAGCCCCATCAACCCGGCTTGCAGCGTCGCCGCATCCAGGCCGGTGCGGGCTTGCAGTGCGTCCAACCCGACCGGATCAAAGCCGAGCGCGTCGAGCAGCCCGGCATCATGATCAAAATGGCTTGTAGCCCTTTGTGCATCTGCGCTGACAGCTATAGGTATTAAATCACTGCAGGGGGCTGCCCAGTTCAGTTCATCAAAGATGTCTTGCGCCGACTCCACCAGCTTGGCCCCTTGCTTGATCAGCGCGTGGCAGCCGCGTGACTGCACGGCGTGGATCGAGCCGGGAATGGCAAACACATCCTTGCCCTGCTCGTTGGTCAGCCGCGCCGTGATCAGCGTGCCCGACTGCAGCGCCGCCTCCACCACCAGCGTGCCCTGCGCCAGAGCGGCAATCAGCCGGTTGCGCTTGGGAAAATTGGCCGTCAGCGGCGGCGTACCCAGCGGGTATTCGCTGACCAGCAGGCCGTGCGCGGCAATGCGGTGCGCCAGATCGCGGTGCGCTTTGGGATACACCCGGTCCAGCCCGGTGCCCACCACCGCCACCGTGGCCGCCAGCGCCGGGTTGGCATCAGCGCCCTTGAGCGCGCCTTCGTGGGCGGCCCCGTCGATGCCCCGCGCCAGCCCGCTGACCACCGTCACGCCGGCCTGCACCAGCGCCTGGGCAAATTGGCGGGCATTGGCCACACCTTGCGCTGTCGGATTGCGGCTGCCCACCATGGCCAGGCTGCGCGCGGGCTCGGCGAAAACGCCACTTGACTCAATATCAATAGCTGGCAGCGCTTGTCCAGCAAGGGCTACAGGCTCATTTGGCTTAAAACCTGCACGCCCCAAAAAATACAGCATCAGCGGCGGATCATCAAGATTGAGCAAGACCTGCGGGTAGCGCGCATCGCCCAGCGTGGCAATTTGCCGGCGTACCCCAAGCGGGTCGTCCTGCGCCAGCCAGGCCAAGGTGGTGTCAAGCAAGGCGTCAAGTTCCGGCGGCTGACTCAGCAGCGCTTGTGCTTGCGCCGCGCTGACGGTTTGTGTCAGCGCCAGTGGCGACTGCTCAAAAATGCTTTGTGGCAGACCAAACGCTGCCAGCAACTTGCGCGCGGTGACGTTGCCAATGCCAGGAGTCAGCGTCAGCCGCAGCCAGGCGCTGAGTTCATCGCGCTCCACAAACAGGTCAGTTCGGGTTGACCAGATGGTCGCCCACGCGCACGCCCGTGGTGATGCTCAGCACCAGCGCGTAAGACAGTTTCTCGAAAGTGCGAAACACCATCAGCAGCCCATTGCGCTCGTCGGGCAGTTTGACCTCGGGCAGCTTCGGGTCGGTTTTGTCAATCAGCCGGCTACCGTCTTTCATGATCGCCAGCACCAGGCCGCTGTCGATGCCGTCCTGCTCGCCCTTGTTGATGACCACCACCTGGTTTTGCGCCGCGTTGACCACGGCACTGCCATACACCGAAACGATGCGCGCATCCACCGGCTGGTCGGGCGCATGCGGCACATAGCTTTGCAACTGGCGGGGCGGCTCGGGCAGCAGCCGGTCGCCAACGCGCATCTCCTCCTTGGCACTGATGATGTCGATGGTGGCAGGCACGATATCCTCGCGCGTCTTGCCGTCGCGGCCGGTGCTTTCCTGGATGCCTTCGCTGCGCGCCAGCAAGGCCTTGCCCACATATTGCGCCTCATAGCCCAGCACCTCGCCGGTGATCGGGTCTTTCAGCGCGGTGGCATTGCGGAACACGCGGTAGGCTTTTTGCTTCTGGCTGGGGTCGTCTAATAGCTCCTCGCCGGCGGTGCCGCGTGCATAGGCACGGTCGCCGCGCGTCAGCAGCACACGACCGTCGGACGTGGCCACGATGCGCGGGGCCGCGCTCAGGCCCTGCTCACCCACGATGATGGGCTCCGACAAAAACGGCTCGATCAAATGACTTTGCAGCGTGGGCAATGCGCCCACGGCCAGCTTTTCAATGCGGGTGTAGGGCGACAGGCGCACCATGGGCAGGCCGTCACCGCCACCAATGCCATCGCCAGAACGGCGGGTCACCAAGCGGGCGCGGCCGTCCTTGGTTTCCAGAAACAGCGTCTGCCCGGGATAAATCAGGTGCGGATTCTTGATGTCGGTCAGGTTCATGCCCCACAGCTCGGGCCAACGCCAGGGCGACTGCAGGTACATGCCCGAAATGGCCCACAGCGTGTCACCACCCTTTACGCTGTAGCTGGCTGGCGCGTCAGCGCGCAGTTCGCTCAGGGCCACGCCACTGCTGGCCACCTGCGTGGCAGTGGCACGCTGCTGTGGCGTGATGGGGAAATTTTGCGCCTGTGCCAACTGCGCCAAGGTCTGGCCGGCAAGCAGCGCCGCCAGCGTCAGCAGCGCCGGGGCTGCAGAGAAAATAGGTTTTGCCATGGTGTTTGGTACCCTGTTAAATCGCATGAGATTTTGCGCCCAAGCCCTTGATTGAACAATGATTGTCGCCGCTTGTCCGAATATACCCGGCAAAAAATAGCGAAAATAACGACAACTTATCAGTGACACCATGGCTTTACTCCCAATTCTTTGTTATCCCGACCCCA
>JAIFMT010000163.1 GCA_020048295.1 Rhodoferax sp. | reverse complement strand
GTGGTCTGGTAGGGGTTGACGTGCGCCTCGATACGCCCTGGCACATCAACGCTGGTCGAGTCAATCTCAAACCAGCCCAGCCGTGACGCGTCGTCCGATCGGCGCACAAACGCGGTGCCGCGCACGTCGGTGATGTGTTCCACCGGCTCGCGCGCCGCCAGGCGGTGGGCAATTTCGACAATCGCACGCTCGGCGTTGCCATACAGCAGCAGGTCGCACTTGGCATCCACCACGATGCTGCGGCGTACCTTGTCGCTCCAGTAGTCGTAATGCGCGATGCGGCGCAGGCTGCCTTCGATGCCACCCAGGATGACGGGAACGTCTTTGAACGCCTCGCGGCAGCGCTGGCTATAAACAATGGCGGCGCGGTCAGGACGTTTGCCCGCCACGTCACCGGGCGTGTAAGCATCGTCGGTGCGGATTTTGCGGTCGGCGGTGTAGCGGTTGATCATGCTGTCCATGTTGCCCGCGGTGACACCCCAAAACAGGTTGGGTTTGCCCAGCACCCGAAACGGTTCGGCACTTTGCCAATCCGGCTGAGCAATGATGCCCACCCGAAAACCCTGCGCCTCCAACATGCGGCCAATCACCGCCATGCCAAAGCTCGGGTGATCGACATAGGCATCGCCGGTGACCAGGATGATGTCGCAGCTGTCCCAGCCGAGCTTGTCCATCTCGGCGCGGCTCATCGGCAAAAACGGGGCCGTGCCAAAGCGCGCCGCCCAGAACTTGCGGTAGCTGGCCAGGGGTTTGGCAGCGCGGGGGGAAAAAGACACGTCAACGGGTGCGTTCATGCAAGGCTTGGGTCAGGCAAAAAATAAGCGCCATGACGGCGAGAGCGTTGAAGTGTACGGTTTGGGGCTTGACACGACGCTGCCGGGGTTACTCTGCCCCACCGGGTGCAAGCCAACTTCAAGCGGTTGCCAGATGGACCCTGCCACCGTCCGCTGGACGGATCAGGCAAAAGTATTGAGCTGGGTGCCCAGCGTGCCTTGCGTCGCCAGTGGCATTTGCGGGATGGCCTGGATCAGCGTGACGGCTGCCGCGGCCTGAGTGTCAAGCGCCTTTTTCAGCACCAGCATGTTGACGGCATCGGCGGTTTGGCCTTGCGCCGCAGCGGTTGCCGACTGAACGGAAGGCGAGTTGGAAATGTTCATGGTTATCTCCGATAAAGGGTGGAGGGATCACAGGGCATCGTCACCCTGTATCGACGGCCCACTCAAGAACTTGAGCCGTGGCCGGCCGATCAGCCAGGCGCCGGCGATAGCTGCAAAAATCTTCCTTCACGCGCGCTTTGCTCGCCCAACGCCAGCAATTGCATCACGCGCCGCACCTGCGCCGGTGTCACCAGCAGATCAGCCTGTCCGCGCAGATGGTCGCGCAGGTTCGCGTAGTAATGCAAATAGTTGCCCGGCGGCTGAGGGGCGGCACGGCGCACAGCCACTGGTGCTGTCACACCGGCGATGTGGGCCATGTGCAACACCTCGCCAGGCTGCGGGTCGGCACCCCAATCGCCTTGCGCATCCCACTGTGGCTGATGGCCGGTTTTCAGTGCATCTTCTTGCCGGTCCAGCCCGAACTTGGTGAAGCTGCCCTGCGTGCCATGCACCACCCAGCGCGGCCCGGGCTCGGCCACCAGCGTGCTGGCGTGCAAAATCACCCGCAGTCCACCCAGACGCTCGTAGCGCAACACGGCATGAAACCAGTCGTTGACCTGCGCGCCATCGCGCACGCTGGCAAGTTCCAGGCTCAAGGCATCGGGCATGCCCCACAGGCACTGCGCCTGGTCCAACAGATGTGGGCCCAGGTCTAGCCACAGGCCCGAGCCAGGCTGGCTGGATTCGCGCCAGCGCACCGGCACCTGCGGGCGATAGCGGTCAAAATGCGACTCCACCTGCACCACCCGGCCCAGTGCGGCGCTGGCCAGTATTTGTTGCAGGGCCAGAAAATCGCTGTCAAAGCGCCGGTTCTGAAACACCGTCAACACCCTGCCCTGTTGCGCCGCCAGTTCCAGCAGATGTTCAGTTTGCGCCAGTGTCACGGTGCAGGGTTTGTCCACCACCACATGCTTGCCGGCCTGCAGCGCCGCCAATGCCAGCGGGTAGTGGCTGTCGTTGGGTGTGGCAATGACGACCAGGTCGATGTCGGCACTGTCGAAGGCTTCTTGTGCAGTGGCGACCACCCGCAGCTGCGGCCAGTCTTGCTGCACCGCCTGCGCCCGGCTGGAGCTGATGCAAGTGAGTTGCAAACCCGGCACAGCCGCCAGCAGCGGTGCATGCAAGGTCTTGCCAGCCGAACCATAGCCGATCAGCGCCACTTGCCAGTTCATTTTTTAGCCCTCTTTTTCCAGGCCGCATAGCCCACCAGCAGCAACACACCCAGCACAATCAACAACATCAGCAGCACCTGGCCAGCCGTGGTGCTATCCCCGACATCGCCCAGCAGTTGCCCCAAGCCCTGGGTCACCTCGTCCACGCTGAACACGCTCAACACCACGGTGACCAGAATCAACACCGAAAAAACATACATCATTGTTGGTACCCCGCCAAATAATGGCTTCCTCTAAAGCCGATGCCCAAAACCGCTCAATCATCCGCGAAAATAGTGCGCTGCAACCCTCGTTGCCGCCAAATATCAAGCCACTATGCGTCACTTTTTGCCTGCCTCCGTGATCGGTGCCATTGCCAGCCTGCTGATGCTGCTCAACATCTTGCTGTGGGTGCCGATTTTGCTGCTGGTCTCGTTCATCAAGCTGCTGCTGCCGTTTAAGCGGGTGCGGCTGTTGATTGACCCACTGCTGCTGCGTATTGCCGAGGCCTGGATTGCCGGCAACAGCGGCTGGATGCGCCTGACCCAGCCACTGGACTGGGAAGTCAGCGGCATTGAGGACTTGAGCCCGCGCCAGTGGTATCTGGTGGTGTGCAACCACCAGTCGTGGGTGGATATTCTGGTGCTGCAGCATGTGCTGAACCGGCGCATTCCGTTGCTGAAATTTTTTCTGAAAAAACAACTGATCTGGGTTCCCATCATGGGACTGGCCTGGTGGGCGCTTGAATTTCCGTTCATGCGTCGCCACAGCGAAGCCTATTTGCAGCAACACCCCGGGGAGCGCGGCAAAGACGCTGCCACCACCCGCGCTGCTTGCGAAAAATACGCCTTGGTGCCCACCAGTGTGATGAATTTTCTGGAAGGCACGCGCTGCACCCCAGCCAAGCAAAAGCGCCAGCAATCGCCCTACCGGCATTTGCTCAAACCCAAGGCTGGCGGCATCACGCTGGCACTCGACGCGATGGGTGAAAAATTTGGTGCAGTGCTTGACATCACGCTGATTTACCCGGATGGCACACCCAACTTCTGGCAGTTTTTGCAGGGGCGCGTGCCCCGCGTCATCGTGCGCGCACGCACCTTGCCGGTGCCCAGTGCGCATCCTTCAGCGGGCAAAAGCCGCGAGGTCGCGCTGCGCGAAGCTTGCCAGCAATGGGTCAACCAGCTGTGGGCTGAAAAAGACGCAACGATTGCAGATGTTTTAAGCAAAAATGCACTCCAGCCTATACCGGACGTGCGATGATAGCTATTATTTTTAAGGCGTGTTGAAATGCTTGCGCAACTGCTTCGTGGTCTCTACCTGTTTCAGGGGCTGTGTGGTGGCTTGCTGGGCAGCTGGCTGGCGGCATTGCTGGCGCAACGCAGCCCGGGTATCAACGCGCTGTGGCTGGTGCCGCTGGGAGCGCTGGGCTTGCCCTTGTTATTGCAGTTTGCCGTGATCATCACCGCCATGCTGCGCTCCCGGGAGCCGGGCCAGGGCGTGCTTTGGTGGCGCGCCGTTTGGGGTGAATATTTGGCCGCCATCACGGTGTTCATGTTGCGCCAGCCCTGGCCGCGCCAGGGCCAGGGGATTTTGCCGCCAACCGTACCGACCACCCAACCCGCCCAACTGCCGGTGCTACTGGTGCATGGTTTTGTTTGCAATCACCGGGTGTGGGACAACGTGGCCAGCGACTTGCGACAAGCGGGCCATCCGGTTCTGGCCATCGACCTGGAGCCCTTGTTTACCTCGATTGACGACTACGCCGAGCGCGTTGAGCAGGCGGCCAGCGCACTGCTGGCCAGCAGCGGTGCACAGCAGCTGGCGCTGGTCGGCCACAGCATGGGCGGCCTGGTGATTCGTGCCTGGTTGCGTCGCTTTGGCAGCCAGCGTGTGGCGCGTGTCATCACGCTGGGCAGCCCGCACCAGGGCACACGCATTGCCAACGCTTCGCTCACTCCCAACGGAACGCAGATGCTCTGGCACAGCGCCTGGCTGCAAGCGCTGCAAAACAGTGAAACACCGGCGCTGCGCGGCCTGATGTCGATCGCGCTGACACGCCAGGACAACATCGTCTATCCACAGCGCGCCCAGGTGCCTGGACCCGGCCGTGCGGGCCTGGCTGCTGCTGCAACTCGATGCCCGCACAACAGCCGCCGTTAGCCCGGCGGATGCGTCCACCAGATGCCCAAAGCCGCTGCAGCCACCCGCCAGCCCAGGCGGCAGCACGTTTTGACCCAGATCAAACGGCGCTTTTTTACCTGCAGATAATCCAGCCATGCCCGCCATGCAGCCCCCCGTTCCAGCCACTGTCCCGGCCTTGCCTGCATCGCCTCGCCCGCATTCATTGGCCGCGCTTTTCTGGGCCTTTACCCAGCTGGCGTTGCAGGGCTTTGGCGGGGTGCTGGCGGTGGTGCAGCGCGAACTGGTGGAGCGCAGGCGCTGGCTGACCCCTGAGCAATTCATCGAAGACTTGGCGGTGGCCCAGGTGCTGCCCGGCCCGAATGTGATCAACCTGTCGATGATGATTGGCGACCGCTATTTTGGGCTGCGCGGCGCCTTGGTAGCCCTGGCCGGCATGCTGACATTTCCGCTATTGATCATTGTTGCGGTGGCGGTGCTGTTTGCCGGTGTATCCGACAGCGTTCAGGTGCAGGCTGCGCTGCGCGGCATGAGTGCTGTGGCGGCGGGTCTGATTGTGGCCACCGGCCTCAAATTGCTGCCATCCTTGAAGAAAAATGTGCTTCCAGCCCATATACAATGGGCGCTGATAGCTCTTACATTTATAGCTATTGCGCTATTGCGGATGGGCCTGATCTGGGTTTTGCTGGGACTCGGTGGCCTGAGCGCCGGATGGGCGTACCGGCTGCTTGGCAAACACCGCACCCAGAATGGCAGCGCATGACGATTCACTTAAGCCCATCAGACTGGCTGATGCTGCTGGCGCACTTTGCATCGCTGTCGCTACTGGCCATTGGCGGTGCCATCAGCACCGTGCCCGAGATGCACCGCATTTTGGTGCTGCAACATCACTGGCTGCTCGAGAGCCAGTTCAACGCCTCATTCGCGCTGGGGCAGGCCGCACCCGGCCCCAATGTTTTGTTCGTCGCGCTGCTGGGCTGGAATGTTGGACTGAACGCCAGTGGTGGCGTGCTGGCCGGCCACGCTGCCTGGGGCAGCGCCTTGCTGGGCATGCTGTTGGCGATGCTGGGCATGTTGCTGCCCAGCACCACACTGACTTTGGCAGCGTCGCGCTGGGCGCAGCAAAACCGCGAATTGCGCTGCGTGCGTGCCTTCAAGCAAGGCATGGCACCGGTGGCGGTGGGCTTGCTGCTGGCCACCGGCTGGATTTTGAGCCTGAGTGCTGGCAATACGCTGGCGCACTGGCCCTTATGGTTGCTGACGGCATGTAGCACGCTACTGGTATGGCGCACCCGCATTCATCTGCTTTGGCTGCTCGCGGGCGGCGGGCTTCTGGGCTGGTTGGGATTGGTCTAACATTCAACACTTGTTTCTTTATAGGAGTTATTGCTGTGTTTAAAAAATTGCTCAATTCAGTTCTCGTCGCGCTGCTGCTGGTCGCACCCTTGCAGGCCCGGGCTGAAGAACCAGAGATGCTGCTGTATTGCGGAATTACCATGGTCAAACCCATGACCGAAATCACAAAATTGTTTACCAAACGTGAAGGGGTAAGGATTCTGGTGTCACAAGGGGGCTCGGAAGACCTGTACCAATCGGCCAAGAAGAGCGGTGTGGGCGACTGGTATCTGCCCGGTGAGCCTTCTTACCGTGACAAGCACTTGAAGGAAGGCCTACTCGGTGAATTTGTCAACGTCGGCTACAACCAGCTCGCCATGGTGGTGCAAAAAGGCAACCCGAAAGCGGTCAAAGCCGACCTGCAAGAGATGCTGCGCAAGGATTTGACGGTCATTCTGGGCAATGCAGAGTCAGGCAGTGTGGGCCAGGAGTCCAAGGCCGTGCTCGACGGCATGGGCATTTACCCCAAAGTGGTCAAGGCAAGTGCCTTTTTGGCACCTGATTCACGCAGTCTGATGAATGCCATGAAAAAGGGTGAAGGCGACTTGACGCTAAGCTGGCGTGCCAGCGTGTTTTTTGGCGACAACGCGGCCAAACTGGATGTGGTTGACCTGAGCCCGAAAGTCGCCAAACCCCAGGCACTGCTGCTGAACCTGCTCAAAAGCAGTAAAAACGCCGACCTGGCCCGCAAGTTCATGAAGCTTGCCGAGAGCGAAGAAGGACAGGCCATTTTCCGCAGCCATGGCTTTCTGGACAACAAGACCGCAGTGACTCGCTGAGGTCCAGGCAAATCCACCCTGTTCATTCATGCGTCAATCAGCCCCAGCCGCAGCGCCGGTCAATGCAGCAGAGTCCACGGTTGACGGCTCTCTGCGTTGGCTGATCGGCATTTCATTGCTGTGCGTGGCGCTGGTGTTTGGACTGCGCTGGTACTTCAACCAGCTTGAAACAGAAATCAAGCAGCGTGGCGACAACGAGCGCGCGCGCCTGTTTGTCGGCGAGGAGATCGTGCGCGGGGTGCGGGAAATTGAAAAAGACATCTACCGCATGGCGGTCACGCAAAATGCGTCGGGTTTCACCCGCATCAACACGGAAATTGAAGGGCACCTGGCCAAGCTCAAGCATGATTTGAATGTGCTCAAAGATGGTGGAGTGTGCCGCCGGGAGATGCAGCTCAACATCGATGGCAACGATGAGGCGACGCGCGAGGTCACCTACAAGCCAGACCCATCAAGCCAGAAGGTGGTGATGGAGCTGATTGAAATCGAGCCGCAGCTGGCGCAGATCCGCGCACGGGCACGCAGCCTTGAGGAATTGCTGGCGCGACGCTGGCAAACGCTGGAGGCCGAAGACAGCGAGGCTTTTTTGCTGGCCGAAGAAGAAGTGGTGATCCAGCTCAAACAAATTCCGCCGCAATTTGAGCGCATCAACGAAAACGCCAATCGGCTGTTTCTGGAAGGCGACATACGGCTGCGGGCGCTGGAGGCCGAACTGGCCACGCAGACAAAAAACCTCAAGAACATTGAAACCGGCCTGATTTCACTGGTGGTGGTGCTGGGCGCGATTCTGGCGGTGCTGTTCATGCGCCGGCTCACGGATGCACTGCATGAAACTCGCCGCGCCCGCGATGCCACCGAAAGCCAGCGCGAGCAAAACGCCACCATCCTCGACACCTTGAGCGATGGGGTGTATGCCACCGACCTCAATGGTGTCATCACCTTTGTGAATGCCGCCGGTGAACGTATCTTGGGCTGGTCAACTGCAGATCTGGTGGGCCAGCCTTCGCATGAGGTGCTGCACCACAGTCGCCCCGATGGCAGCCATTTTCCGGAGGTCGAGTGCCCACTGATCGCGGTGTTGCAGCAGGGTGCAACACTGGACGGTGAAGATCATTTTGTTCATCGAAGCGGGCGTTTTGTACCGGTTTCCTATCGTTCCAAACCATTGTTGCTGGGCGGTCAGGTGGTGGGATCGCTGCTGTCCTTCCAGGACATCAGCGAACGCCTGGAGATTGAGGCCCGTATCCGGCTACAGCAAGCCGCCCTCAACGCAGCGGCCAACATGATTCTGATTACCAGCCATAGCGGCCTGATCGAATATGTGAACCCGGCCTTTTGTGAGACCACGGGCTTCAGTGCTGACGAAGTGATCGGCCAACCTGCCAGCATGCTCAACTCCGGCGTGCAAGACCAGGCGTTTTACAAGCAGATGTGGGACTGGCTGCTGAGCGGCAAGTCCTGGGAAGGCGAACTCAGCAACCGGCGCAAGAATGGTGAAATTTACCCGGAACAAATGACCGTCACGCCAATTTTTGAAGACGGCGAAATTGCCCATTTCGTGGCCATCAAGCGTGATATTTCGGAAGAGATCAGAACCCGCACACGGCTGAAACTGATCGAGTCGGCAATTCAGGAAACCAGCCAGGGGATCGTCATCATGGATGCGCAGGCGCACCCTGATGGTGCCGTGATTCAGTATGTCAATGCCGGCTTTAGCCGCATTACCGGTTATTCGTCCGCAGATGCCGTGGGCGCACGCGCCGGTTTTTTGCGCAGTCCGCAAACCGACCCATTCAAGATGCAGCAAATCCAGACGGCGGTTGCGCACGGCGACAGCCTGACGCTGGAGATGAACTACCAGCGCAAGGACGGCAGCTCTTTCATGGGCGAATTGCACCTGTCTCCGGTGCATTCCGAGCACGGCGTGGTCAGTCATTACATCGGGCTGCTGTCAGATATTGACCTGCGCAAGCAGGCCGAAGCGGCGCTGCGCGATGCACGCGACCAGGCACTGGAAAACTCGCGCCTCAAGTCGGAGTTTCTCTCGACCATGAGCCACGAAATTCGCACGCCGATGAATGGCATCATCGGCATGACTGACTTGCTGCTCGACACCCGGCTGGACGACGAACAACGTGACTTCACCGGCATCGTGCGCGACTCGGCACAGGCATTGCTGGTCATCATCAACGACATTTTGGATTTCTCGAAGATTGAAGCGGGCAAGCTGGAAATCGAAATCACCGAATTCTCGTCCTCGCAAGTGGTGGAGGGCACGGTGGAGTTGCTTGGCGCCCGTGCCCGTGAAAAAAAATTGGCCTTGACCAGCTTTGTCGATCCGGCCCTGCCGCTGCGCCTGATGGGCGACCCCACGCGCTTGCGCCAGGTGTTGCTCAACCTGATTGGCAATGGCATCAAGTTCACCGAGACCGGTGGTGTCGAAATCAGCGCCTTGCGCGCGGGAACTGACACCGAACCCTTGGTGCGATTTGAAGTCAGCGACACTGGCATCGGTATCTCGGAGCAGGTGCAAGCCAAGCTGTTCCAGTCGTTTACCCAGGCCGACAGTTCCACCACGCGCAAATACGGCGGTACCGGATTGGGCCTGGCCATCTGCAAGCGGCTGGTCGAACTGATGGACGGCCACATCGGCATCGACAGCCAGGCGGGGGTGGGCTCCACCTTCTGGTTCACCTTGCCGCTGCTGGCCTGCAGCGATGTCACCAAGGCCCAGCAGGTCTTGCAGCGCGGCGACGCAGAAATCAGAAGTCGGCGCGTGCTGGTGGTGGATGATCATGTCAGCGACCGCAAGGTCATCCACCGCTATCTGAGCTCGTGGCAAATGGCCAATGATGGTGCCAGCAGCGCGCCGGAGGCGTTGAAGCTGCTGCAAGACGCGGTGGATGTGGGTGCACCTTACGACATTGCCCTGATCGACTATGTGATGCCGGGCATGGATGGCCTGGAAATGGCGCGCATCCTGCGTGCCGACCCCGCGTTTGATGCACTGCGGCTGGTCATGTTGACCGCGCACGACCAGCGCGACCTGTGCAATCAAGCGCTCGAAACCGGTTTTGCCGTTTGCCTCGCCAAGCCAGTTCGTCAATCACAGTTGTTTGACAGTCTGGTGGCGCAAGACACGACATTGAACGAAGCCGCAGCGCTTTCACCGGAACTGCAGCCGATGCAGGACCTGTCCAACCCGGAAAACCTGTCTGACAATCGTCGCCTGATCCTGCTCGCAGAAGACAATCTGGTTAACCAGAAGGTTGCCCAATTGCAGGTCAATAAACTGGGCTATGCGCTGCATGTCGTGGACAACGGAGAAAAGGCGGTGGCAGCCGTTGCAGCGCTTGGCAACAGCCTGGCGGCGATTTTGATGGACTGCCAGATGCCGGTACTGGATGGCTTTGAGGCCACCGTGGCCATCCGCGTCGCCCAGGCGACAGCAGACTGGCGCATTCCGATCATTGCCATGACCGCCAACGCCATGCAAGGTGATCGCGACCGTTGTCTGGCCGTGGGCATGGACGACTATTTAAGCAAACCGATCAAGCCCGACGAATTGCGCGCGGCGCTGACCAAGTGGGTGGGCTCACCCTTGATCAAGGTGCAGGCCAGCGCTGATCCTGTGAAGACGCCAGCATTGGCAGCCACGCTTCACGCCACGGTGCCAGACGACAGCCCGGTGATTGATTTCGCCTTGCTGGACGACTATTTTGGCGATGACCCCCAGGTGGTGGTCAAACTGCTGGCGCTGTTTCAAAGTACCACCACCACTTTGCTGGCAAAACTCGAAACCAGCATTGCCCAGCATGACAGTGACACGGTTTATGCACTGACCCACGAACTGAGGGGCTCGTGCGGCAACATTGGCATCGAGCGCATGTCCAACATCACGGCGCGGCTGGAAAATGCTGCTGCCGAGTTTGACTGGCAGCGCGTAACCAACACCTTTGAGGACCTGCGCGGTGGCTTTGTGGAGGTGAATGCGGCTATTGCGGCGCATCAGAGTGCGTCGCTTGTGTCACCTGCCCTGCCTCCATCGTAATGCAACGATGGCAGCGACTGGCAATGCCCTTGTCGTGCGTCACCAACACCAGGGTGGTCCCCAACTCACGATTGAGTGCCAACATCAGGGCCATCACCGATTCACCCGTGGCAAAGTCCAGGCTACCGGTAGGCTCGTCGGCCAGCAGCACCGCCGGTTGCACCACAAAGGCACGCGCCAGCGCCACGCGCTGCTGCTCGCCGCCGGACAGCACCCGGGGGTACGCCCGCAGCCGCTGCGACAAGCCAACGCGCGCCAGCATGTCGGTTGCGGTCTTGCGGGCATCGCGCCGGTTAGCCAGTTCCAGCGGCAACATCACATTTTCCAGCGCGTTGAGGTTGCCCAGCAGTTGGAAGCTCTGAAACACAAAGCCGACCTTTTGCGCGCGCAACGCCGCCCGGGCATCTTCGCTGATGGCAAACAGATCCTGTCCGGCCAACTGCACGGTGCCGCGGCTGGGAACATCAAGTCCGGCGATGATCGACAGCAGCGTGCTTTTTCCCGAACCCGAGGCACCGACAATGGCCACAGTCTCCTGCTGATTCAGGCGGAAATCGATATCGCGCAAAATATCGAGGGTGCCGGTGGAGTCGCTGACCGATTTGAAGACGTGCTCGACCGAAATAATGCAATCTGACATGGATTTATCTTTGAACCTGAACAATTTGAAACGTCGCCACTGTATCGCGTTGGCAACAGCATTGGCTGCCACAGGGATTGGCAGCAACGCTGCGGCGGCAAAGGCCAGCACCCGAACCGCCACCGAGCGCACGATTTTGGTGATGGGGGACTCGCTCAGCGCGGAATACGGCCTCAGGCGCGGCAGCGGCTGGGTCGCCTTGCTGGAGCAAAAGCTGGCCACTGAAAAACACCAGGTGACTGTGGTCAACGCCAGCATCAGTGGCGAAACCAGTTCTGGCGGGCGCTCCCGGCTTGCCCCCCTGCTGCTGCAACAGAAGCCGGGATTGGTGGTGATTGAACTTGGTGCCAACGATGCCCTGCGCGGGCTGCCACTGGCCATGACCCAGGACAACCTCAACGCCATGGCGCGTGCTGCCAGGCAGACTGGGGCCCGGGTGCTGTTGCTGGGTATTCAGGTGCCGCCCAATTACGGCCAGGCCTACAACCAGCGCTTCGCCAGCATGTTTGCCGAGGTCGCCAAGACCAACCAGGCGGCGTTGGTACCGTTCTTTCTAAAAGGCGTGGCCGACGTGCCCAACAGCGAGATCTGGTTTCAGGCAGATCGCATTCATCCCAAGGAAGAAGCGCACCCGATCATTCTTGCCAACATCTGGCCGGTGCTCAAAAAATTGTTGCCAGCATGAGTCTCACCGCCATGAGCGCCGTGGACGTGCTGCGGCAACTCAACCAGTTTGATGCCATCATTGATGCCCGCAGCGAAGACGAGTTCGCACTCGACCACCTGCCTGATGCGCTGAATTGGCCCACCCTGAACAACATCGAGCGCCATGAGATTGGCACGCTGTACGCGCAAGTCAACCCGTTTGAAGCACGTAAACGCGGTGCGGCACTGGCGGCGCGCAACATCGCCGCGCACATTGAGCGCGAGGTCATCGACAAACCCAAGGAGTGGAAACCCTTGACGTATTGCTGGCGTGGCGGACAGCGCAGTGGCGCGCTGTCGCTGATCCTGGGGCAAATTGGCTTTCGGGTCACCGTCATTGAAGGAGGTTACCGGGCCTTTCGGACAGCCTTGGTGCAAGACACCGCGGCATTGGTGCAACAGCTGCAGTTTAAGGTGATTTGCGGCCCAACGGGTTCCGGCAAGACCCGCTTGTTGCACGCCTTGTCGGCCCAAGGGGCGCAGGTGCTGGATCTGGAATGCCTGGCCAACCACCGCAGTTCTGTGCTGGGTGCCGTTCCGGGGCTAACGCAACCGAGCCAGAAGCGCTTTGACACGCTGATCTGGGATGCACTACGCCACTTTGACAGCAGTCAGCCAGTGTTCATTGAAAGCGAAAGCAAAAAGGTGGGCAATGTGTCGCTGCCGGATGCGTTGGTGCAGGCGATGCGCCAAAGCCCTTGCCTGAACCTGCAGTTGTCCGATACCGAACGTGTGGCGCTGTTGCTGGAAGACTATGACTACCTGGTGCGCGATGTTGCGTATTTTTGTGATCGGCTGGCAGTGCTGACGGCACTCAAGGGCCGCTGCGTGGTGGAGGGTTGGCAAGCGCAAGCCCGTGCCGGGCAGTTTGCACCGGTGGTGCATGACTTGCTGCTCAGTCACTATGACCCGGCATACCTGGCCTCGATGCAACGCAATTTTGTCTGTTTTAAAGATTCAAAAACAATAGCGCCAAGTGACCGCTCAGCAAAGGCTATGGCAGACTTGGCGTCAGTGATTGTGGCAACTGAGCGTGACCATCTGGTCAGCCTGGCGGGTTGATAGCGGACTCGGCGTGTTGCGCGTCGTCACTGGCTTCTTTTTTCTTCTTTTTAGCCAGTTCTTTCTGACGCTTTTCGTAGCCGTAATTAGGTGTTGCCAATGTAGTCTTTCAATGTTGAAGGCGCAGATTTTACCTGTTGACTTGGGACAGCGCGCGCAGCGCTTGTTGCAAGTCAGTCTGCAAGTCATTGACAGCCTCCAGACCCACTGAAAAACGCACCAGCGAACCAGTTTTCAGGTGGGCCGGCCAGCCCGAACGCATGGCCGCCAAGTCATATGGGACCACCAGGCTGCACGGGCCGCCCCAGCTGTAGCCGATCTCAAACAACTGCAGCGCATCGCAAAAGGCATCCACCTGCGCCTGCGTGTAGTCAGGTTTGAAAATGACGCTGAACAAGCCCGCCGCACCGCCTGCCTCAGGTCGACACACCCGACACCAGTGCACATGGCCAGGCGACTGCGGCAGCGCCGGATGCAGCACCTGGGCAAACTCCGGGCGCGTCAGGCACCACTGCGCCAGCGCGCGGGTGGCTTCGTCGTGCGCCTGGTAGCGCAGCGGCAGGCTGGGCAATCCGCGCAGCACCGCTTCGGCATCGTTGGCTGCAACCCCCTGGCCCAGTCGCATATGGCACAGTTTGAGTGTCATGTGCAAGGCTTCGCTTCGGGTAATGATGCTCCCCATCAAGACATCGCCGCCGCCGCTGGGGTATTTGGTCAGGGCGTGGATGCTGATGTCCACAGCCAGTGGCGCATGGCTGCCCGGGTGCAAGTCAAAGGGTTTGAAGGCCAGGCCAGCGCCCCAGGTGTTGTCCAGCGCGCACAGCACCCCAGCCGCCTTGCACAGTCGCACCTGCTCACACAAATCAGGAAATTCCAGTGTGACAGAGCCGGCGGCTTCAAGCCACACCAGCCGCGTGGTGGGACCAATTTTGGCAGCCAGGTCCTGTGGCCGCAAGGCATCGTAAAACCGATGGGTAATGCCCCAGTGCGCCAGTTCGCCTTCCGCCAGCGCCTTGCTGGGTCCGTAAGCGTTGTCGGGAATCAGCACCTCGTCGCCAGATTTCAGCAGCGCCAGTGCCACCGTGGCAATGGCCGCCAGCCCGCTGGGGGTCAACAGGCATTGCGCGCCGCCTTCCAGCGAACACAGGCGTTCTTCCAGCATGTAGGTGGTGGGCGTGCCGTGCAGGCCGTAGGTATAAGCGGTTTTGTCCTTCCACTCGAATTGCCGCATGGCCGCAACACTGGGGAAAAAAACCGTTGAAGCCTTGAAAACTCCGGGCTGGGGTGCCGCAAACCCGGCAGGTGGCGTGTAGCCGTGGTGAATCAGCGTGGTGCTCAGGTCAGTCATGGTGTCACAGAGTCGTCAGACGCTCCATTTTTGAATCAATTGCTCGGGACGCATGCTGTCGTAGCTCTCAAACGGCTGGTGAATCCACGGGTTGGTGGGCAGCAATTCAACGCAATAGTCGGGCACAAAGGTTGAGATCGCCTTGGTCCAGATCACCGCGCTACGCAACTCGGTGATGGGCTGGTAGTTGCTTTTGAGTTGCTGCATGACGGCATTGAGCGTGTGCCCGGAATCCGCCAGGTCATCGACCAGCAGCACTCTTCCGGCGATTTGCCCCCGGGGAGTGGTGATGTAGTGGGCAATGTCCAGTTGCCCCTGCACCGTACCGGCTTCGGAGCGGTAAGAACTGGTGGACATGATGGCCAGCGGCTTGTCAAACACGCGTGACAGGATGTCGCCGGGGCGCATGCCACCGCGCGCCAGACACAGGATGGTGTCAAACTGCCAGCCCGACTGAAACACCTTGATGGCCAGTTTTTCAATCAGGTTGTTGTATTCATCGTAGCTCACATACAGGTGTTTGCCGTCTTCAGTCAACATCAAATTGCTCCTGGATAAATAGCTGGTTACGCAAGTGGAATAACGGCTAGAGGCCTATTTCTTATATAAACAACCCCGATTGCCAAGCCGCGGTGCAGCTCAATCGGCCAAAAACGGATGGCGCACCATGATGGTGTGCTCGCGGTCCGGGCTGGTGGACACCACGTGGATGGGCACCCCGGTGACTTGTTCAATGCGCTGCAGGTACAGACGGGCCGCGGTGGGCAGCTGGTCGAATTGCGTCACCCCCACCGTGCTGTCGCTCCAGCCTTCCAGCGTTTCATACACCGGCTGGCAGCGGGAAATATCGTCGGCGCCCATCGGCAGGATGTCGGTGTGTTCGCCATCAAGGATGTAGCCAGTGCACAGCTTGAGCTCCTTGAGGCCATCGAGCACATCCAGCTTGGTGATGCACAGTCCCGTCAGGCCGTTGACCTGGGCTGAGCGCTTGAGCAAGGCCGCATCAAACCAGCCGCAGCGACGACTGCGCCCGGTGGTTACGCCCTTTTCCGCGCCCACGGTACTCATGTGGTAGCCCGGTGTGCCGGGGACTTCCCAGTCGAGCTCGGTGGGAAACGGGCCGCCACCCACGCGGGTGCAATAGGCTTTGGTGATGCCCAGAATGTAATGCAGCAAACCCGGGCCAACCCCCGCACCAGCCGCCGCGTTGCCCGCCACGCAGTTGCTGGAGGTGACAAACGGGTAGGTGCCGTGGTCGATATCCAGCAACGTGCCTTGCGCGCCTTCAAACAGCAGGTTTTCGCCCTTCAAGTGGGCATCGTTGAGCTCGCGTGACACATCAGCCATCATCGGCTTGAGCAGTTCGGCATGACGCATGGCCTCGTCATACACCGCCGCAAACTGGACTTCGCCGTCTTTCATGTAGGGTGCCAGCACGGGGCCGAAATCAAAGGTTTTTGAGTTCAGATAGTTGATCAGTACATGATTGTGCAGGTGCAGCAGCTCGCGCAGCTTGTTGGCAAATCGCTCGGGAAACTTCAGGTCCTGCACGCGCAGCGCGCGCCGGGCAATCTTGTCTTCGTAGGCCGGGCCAATGCCACGACCGGTGGTTCCGATTTTTTCACTGCCACCTTGCTCGCGGGCGGCTTCGCGTGCCACATCCAGCGCCGCATGAAACGGCAAAATCAGCGGACAGGCCTCGCTGACGCGCAGGCGTGATCGCAGTTCAACCCCGACCCGCTCCAGCCCGGCAATTTCTTCAAACAGCTTGGCTGCCGACAGCACCACGCCATTGCCGATGTAGCACTTGACTCCGGGGCGCATGATGCCACTGGGGATCAGGTGCAAGGCAGTCTTGACCCCATTGATCACCAGGGTGTGCCCGGCGTTGTGGCCACCCTGAAAGCGCACCACCCCCTGGGCACTTTCGGTCAGCCAATCGACCAGCTTGCCTTTGCCCTCGTCGCCCCATTGGGTACCCACCACCACCACATTACGTCCTTTGATCGCTGTCATTTTGTTTCGCTTATAAAAAATCAGATGGCTTGCACAACCCACTGGCCGGCGACTTCAATCAGTTCGCGGTCGCAATGAAATTCATCGACTTCGCTTTCGTGCCCAGGCAGTACTCGCATGACGATCTCGCCCTGCGTGCGCAGGCGAGCGATGGCTGCCGTCAACCCGGCATCGCCTTGCCAGGGTGCCCGAATGGCGGCTTGCAACGGCCGGGGACTAACCGCAGCCACCAGCGCCTTGAGGTCAAGGCTGAAGCCCGCGGCCGGACGATTGCGGCCAAACACCGCACCCACTTCGTCATAGCGACCACCGCGCACCAGTGCGCCACTGCCAGCCGGCGCGTAGATGGAGAACCGTGCGCCCGTGTAATAGGCGTAGCCTTGCAGATCCGCCAGATCAAAAGTGACCTTGACCGATGGCAAACAACTTGCCAGCTGCTTTAGATTTTGTAGCGCGCTGCGCACAGATGGAAAGGACTGGAGTGCTTTTTCCGCCTCAATCAGCACCTGGGCATCGCCATACAACTGTACCAGCGCCAACAAGCCCTGATGCACGCTCGCCGGCATGTCGCGGGTGAGTGTGACCAATTCGGGGCGGTCTTTGGCGGCCAGCGCTGCATACAGCGCAGCGCGTCGCGGCGCGCTCAAGGTAACGCCGGACAAGACGGCCTGGACCAGGCGGGCATCGGCCAGGTCCACACTACAGTCTTGCACGCAGGCCGCCTTGAGGCAATCGAGCGCCAGGGTCAACACCTCGACATCGGCCTCCAGCCCGGCATGGCCGTAAATTTCAGCCCCGAGTTGCAGCGGTTCGCGGCTGGCGTGCGGCGCGCCTGGCAAGGTGTGCAGTACCGACCCACAGTAGCACAGCCGCGTCACCCCCTGCCGGTTGAGTAAGTGTGCGTCGATGCGAGCCACTTGTGGCGTGCTGTCGGCGCGCAAGCCCAGCATGCGACCCGACAACTGATCGACCAGCTTGAAGGTTTGTAAATCCAGCGCTTCGCCGGCACCCGTTAGCAACGATTCAAGGTGCTCCAGCAGCGGCGGCATGACCAACTCGTAGCCATAGCAGCGAGCGGTATCGAGCAGGTCTCGGCGTAATTCTTCGATGTGCCGCGCTTCAGACGGCAAGACATCGGCAATGTGATCCGGCAGGACCCAAGCAGACATGTGATGATTGGCAGGCTGTTAAAACCGCGATTCTACCGGGCGAAATCGGCAGTCCTGCTCAGCTGAGCGACCAAATCAGCGCCAAGCCGGCAAGCAGACTGCACAGGCCGAAGAAACGCAACTGTCCGTCGCTGAGTTGCAGGATTTGCAAAAAGGTCTTGCGCCAAGTGGCAGGCGACACAAAAGGCATAAAGCCCTCGACCACCAGCACCAGCGCCATCGCCAGCCAGAACGTGCTGCTGTCCAAAGTCCGGCTCCGCGCTACTTTTTGCCCTGGGCGGCAGCGCCACTCGCCGGTGCACCACCGCGCATGGTCTTGAAGAAATCGGAGCTGGCCGGGTCCAGCACCATGACATCGCTCTTTTTCGAGAAACTGGCTTTGTAAGCGTCAAGACTGCGGTAAAACTGGGCAAATTGAGGGTCGCGACCAAAGGCTTCCGCGTAGGTACGCGCCGCTTCGGCATCGCCCTCGCCCTTGATCTTTTGTGCGTCGCGGTAGGCGTTGGCCACAGTCACCTCGCGTTGGCGGTCGGCATCAGCGCGGATTTTTTCACCTTCTGCTGCACCGGTCGAACGCAGTTCGTTAGCAACACGTTTGCGTTCCGCCTCCATGCGCCGATAGACCGACTCGGTGATGGCATCCACGTAATCAACCCGGGTGATGCGTACATCCACCACGTCAATACCCCAGGGTTTGGCACCACGCACCTGACTGAGCACCTCGTTTTTAACGTCCTCCATCAAGGCTTCGCGCTTGAGCGACAGCAGCTCCTTGACGGTGCGCTTGTTGATTTCTTCCTGGAACGCATTGCGCACCACCCGGTTGAGCTGGCTGGCACCTGCCGCCTCATTGGTGCCGACATTACGAATGTATTCGGTGGGCTCAGTGATGCGCCAGCGCACATACCAGTCAATCACCACGCGCTGCTTTTCAGCGGTCAACACGGGTTCGTTGTCGGTGCTGTCAAGGGTTAGCAGACGCTTGTCGATGTAGGACACATTCTGAAAGGGTGGTGGCAACTTGAAGTTCAGCCCAGGCTCGGTAATGACTTCCTTGATCTGCCCCAATGCATACACCACGCCAAACTGCCGCTGATCCACCACAAACAGGGTGGAACTGGCCAATGCAAGTGCCAAAAGAACACTTGCAAAAATAAAACCTAGCCGATTCATGAGGAGCTCCTAGCGGGTTTCACGGGTACGCGAGCGCGCTGCGTCGCGGTTACGGGCATCCGCGCTGGCGGCTGCATCGGTCGCCAAACTGGCGGGTGGGGCCTGAATAGACGGTACTGCCGTACTGGCTTCACCGGTTTGACCGGTCATCTGGATGATCTTGTCCAGCGGCATATACAGGAGGTTGCTGCCTTGGCGCGAGTCAATCATGACTTTGGTCACATTGCTGTAAATCTGCTGCATGGTGTCGATATACATGCGGTCGCGTGTGACTTGCGGCGCTTTCTGGTACTCGAAAAGCACCGACTTGAAGCGTTGCGAATCGCCCTGCGCCTGCGCCACGATGCTGGCCTTGTAGGCATCAGCGGCTTCTTTGAGTCGGGACGCGGCACCGACGGCGCGTGGAATCACGTCGTTGGCATAGGCTTGCGCTTCGTTTTTGGCACGTTCACGCTCCTGGCCTGCTTTCAGCACATCGTCAAATGCCGCCTGAACCTGCTCTGGCGGCCGCACACCGCCCTGTTGCAGGTTAATGCCGACGATTTCAATACCAACCTTGTAGCGATCGAGGATTTTTTGCATCAGGGCTCGCACGCGGGGGGCGATCTGATCGCGCTCATCGGACAGGGCGCTGTCCATGCGCATCTTGCCAACCACCTCGCGCACCGCAGTTTCAGCGGCTTGCACCACGGCATCGGCCGGGTTTTTGCTCTCGAACAGGAAAGCGCGCGCATCGCTCAAGCGGTACTGTACGGCAAACTTGATTTCAACGATGTTTTCATCTTCGGTCAGCATGGCGGATTCGCGCAGGCCGGTGGCCTTGATGATGGTGTCGCGCCCGACATCCACCGAGCGAATTTGCGTCACAAAGATCAGCTCGTGGCGCTGGATCGGATAGGGCAAACGCCAATTGAAGCCAGCACCCACCGTTGAGTTGTACTTGCCAAACTGGGTGATGACGGCTTGCTGCCCTTCCTGAACGATGAAAAAACCGGTGCCCAGCCAGATCAGCACGGCCACTGCAGCGATCAAGCCCGCACCAATGCCGGCGTTTTTCATGTCTGGCTGGAACCCACCGCCGTTACCTCCACCGCCTGAGCCACCACCAGCGGGCACACCGCGCATGTTTCCTTTGCCATTGCCAAACAGTCCACCGAGCTTGCGATTGAAATCACGCCACAATTCATCGAGGTCAGGCGGCCCCTGATTGGCACCCGGCCGGGGCCGACGATCCTCAGCAGGCTTTGGCTTGACCTCAGGATTGTCGTCAGGACGATCCCCACCGCTGGGCATATTGTCTGACGGTTTGTCATCGGAGCGTCCCCAACGCGGGTCATTGAGATTGAACATTCCCCGGATGCGCTGCCTGAGCAGCCCCTGGCCAAATATGGGTAATTGAAGTTTCATCGAATCAACTCGTGTCTTGTTTGTGCCGATTGTGCCGAATCACGCGTCAGCCTCATGGCTCAGAGGGAAATGCGTGGCCGCAGGCGGCTTTGCAGCCATCAGCTTGTCCACCAGCAACTGGCGCAACTGCGCTAGGCCATCACCTTGTTGCGCACTCAAAAAAATGCGCGGTGTCGGTTGACCGTCGAGATCGAACAGGTCCTGCGGGATCGCTGGCTGATTTTCGGCCGCCACTGCATCGAGTTTGTTGAAAACCAGCACCTGAGGAATATCGGTAGCGCCAATCTCTGCCAATACCCGCTGCACCTCGGAGATCTGCTCGGCGTAGTGCGGGCTGGAATAGTCCACCACGTGCAACAGCAGATCGGCATCCACGGCTTCTTGCAAGGTGGCCTGAAAGGCATCAATCAAGCCATGTGGCAAGTCACGAATGAATCCAACGGTGTCTGACAATGAAATCATGCGGCCCAATTCTCCCAGGTACAACTGCCGGGTGGTCGTGTCAAGTGTGGCAAACAATTGGTCTGCTGCATAAGCTCGCGCCTTCACCAATGCATTGAACAAGGTGGACTTGCCGGCATTGGTGTAGCCAACCAAGGAAATATTGAAGGTGTCTCGACGCTCACGCTGGCGGCGCTGTGTTTGCCGTTGACGCTTGACCTTGACCAGTCGTTCCTTGGTGCGTTTGATGCTATCGCCAATCATGCGGCGATCGAGTTCGATTTGCGTCTCACCCGGACCGCCGCGCAACCCAATGCCCCCACTTTGGCGCTCAAGGTGTGACCACCGGCGAACCAATCGGGTGCTTAAGTACTGCAGACGCGCCAGTTCCACTTGCAACTTGCCTTCGTGACTGCGCGCGCGCTGGCCGAAGATTTCGAGAATCAGCAAGGTCCGGTCATTCACCGGCAATTCCAGATGGCGCTCCAGATTGCGCTGCTGGGCCGGGCTCAGGCTTTGATCAAACAGAATTTCCTGCACGCCGAGCTGCATTGCCAGTTGCTTGATCTCGTCGGCCTTGCCACTACCGATGAACAGCGCAGCGTCGGGCGCACGCCGTTTGCAAGTCACGCGGGCGACGGGCTCAAGCCCAGCCGTCTGAGCCAGCAACCCCAGCTCTTCAAGCTCTTCATCAAATCGGGGAAGTCCTAGATCAACGCCCACCAGGAGCGCGCGTGCCTTGTCGGATTCAGGCGGCGGCAGATTCGTCACCCTCGGTCACGGAGAAGTTGACGGCACGGCCAGGGACAATGGTAGAAATAGCATGCTTATAGACCATCTGCGTCACCGTGTTGCGCAGCAGCACCACATACTGATCGAAAGACTCAATCTGACCCTGAAGTTTGATTCCGTTGACCAGGTAAATCGACACTGGTACATGTTCCCGACGCAGCGTGTTGAGGAACGGATCTTGAAGTAATTGGCCTTTGTTGCTCACGATATTTTCCGTGTTCGGATTCGTTTGTTTAGAAGGCAGGCACGATAACACAGTCATCTGGTGAATTGTCCGGGGTCGTCACAAATCCACAATATATTCATCTAATCATTGCAAAATAGATAGCAAGGCAAACCACTCACTCCGCCTTGTCTGCAAAAGGGTTGGCCGATGTCTTCATTTCGATGCGTAACGGCGTACCGACCAGGTCAAATTCCTTGCGAAAACGGCCTTCAAGGAATCGCTTGTAGGCATCAGTCACGTGCTCCAGCGAGTTGCCGTGAATCACGATCACCGGCGGATTCATGCCACCCTGATGCGCGTAACGCAATTTGGGGCGGTACATGCCGGCGCGTTTGGGGCTTTGAAACTGTACCGACTCCAATAACAAGCGGGTCAGAATGGGCGTTGACATCTTGCAGTTGGCCGCCTTGTAGGCCTGTGCAATCGAAGCCCACAAGGGCCCCAAGCTCTGGCGCTTTTGCGCAGAAATCAGGTGCATGTTGGCGAATTTGAGAAACGCCAGTCGCGTTTCGATGGAGCGCTTGACCAGTTCGCGTTGGTATTCATCAACCGCATCCCATTTATTGACGGCCAGCACCACCGCGCGGCCGTTTTCCAAAATGTAGCCGGCAATATGTGCATCCTGGTCGGTAACACCCTGCGTGGCATCAATCAGCAACAAAACCACGTTGGCGGATTCAATCGCCTGCAGGGTCTTGACGACCGAGAATTTTTCGATGGCTTCAAACACCTTGCCACGGCGGCGCAAGCCGGCAGTGTCGATCAGCTCAAACTTTTGTCCATTGCGCTCGAACGGCACTGAAATCGCATCTCGCGTGGTGCCGGGCAGGTCAAAGGCCACCAGACGCTCTTCACCCAGCCAGACGTTGATGAGGGTGGATTTGCCGACGTTGGGCCGACCCGCAACCGCCAACTTGATCACGCCCGGCTCGACTTCGGTTTCAGCGGCGTCTTCATCCAGCGCAAAGGGTTCCAGCGCACGTTCGATCAAAGTGCGGATGCCCTGGCCATGCGCAGCAGATATGGGAAACACCTCACCCAGGCCCAACTCGTAAAACTCTACCAGTTGAACACCCTCCAGCATGCCCTCTGCCTTGTTGGCAACCAGAATGCAGGGTTTGCCCAGGCGGCGCAGATAATTGGCAATATCGTGGTCTTGTGCACTGATACCGCCACGCGCATCCACCACAAAGATCACTACATCGGCCTCTGCCACCGCCTGGCGTGTCTGCTTGGCCATTTCCTTGTAAATGCCGCTGGCCGCATCGGGCTCGAAACCACCGGTATCGATGGCAATGTACTCGTGCTTGCCCTGCTTGCCGTTGCCATAGTGCCGATCACGGGTCAGGCCCGCATAATCAGCAACGATGGCATCGCGCGATTTGGTCAAGCGATTGAATAGCGTGGACTTGCCAACATTCGGGCGGCCAACCAGGGCCAAAACAGGTTTCATGACGGTTGATGGTTCAGGGATGCCATCACTCGGGCCGAAAACCGAAAACGCCGCCTTTGCGCGTTACCACAACCAAGGTGTTGTCTGCCAAGACCGGCGCGGTCACGATGGCTGAACCATCGGTCGTCATGCGGTTCAGCAGTTCACCGTCCTTGCGCGCCAGCATGTGCACAAAACCCGCACTGTCACCGACCACCACCGAGCGCCCCACCAACAGCGGCGCGCCGACATTGCGGTAGCGCAACTTGTCTGACTGCCACGCCAGTTCACCATCTTTGGCGCGCCATACCATCAGCCGGCCATCACTTTCGACACCCACAACCTGCTCTTTGTCGCCGTGCACACCAACGGATCCGTCCGCAGTACGCCGCCACAACAATTGACCGCGGGCAGCCGTGTCAATACAGGCCACCGCCGCTTGAAATGCGCGGGCACAGACCACGTTGTCGTCGCGGCGAACCCCAGCGACCAAATCCACCAGGCGTTCAATGTCATTGGTACCACGCGCAGTGGCAATGGCGGTCTCCCAGAGTGCCGCACCACTGGATGGATTCAAGCCGACCAAGCGGCCAGAAAACCCAACCACCAGGGTGTCTCGCACTGCCAGCAAAACACCGGCCTGTCGCAGCACCAGCGCCTCGCCAGCACGTTGGATTTGCCACAACTTGCGCCCGGACAACGCATCAAAAGCCATCACGGACCGATCCGCACCCAGTACAAAAACACGTTGTCCAGCCACCAGGGGCGCAGTGAACACCTGCGTGGGCAGGCTTGCGCGCCACAGTTCGCGCCCCGCATCCAGAACCACCAATTGGTTTTCACGGGTGACCACTGAAGCAAAGCGGCCATCGTGGCCGACACCGGCGGCAATGGCTGCGCCCACCTGGGTCTGCCAAAGTTTGCTGCCATTGGCCGCATCAAGGGCAACGACCGTGCCATCACTGCCCGCCACCACCAGCATCTTGTCCTTGACTTGAACCTGCAGCGGGAAATCAACAGCGCCAATCTGGGTCGTCCAGGCCATGCTGACCCCGATCAAGGCAGGGTTTGACCCCAATTCACTGGCCACCGGCTTGCCAGAGCCGCTGGCGCAGGCCACCAACCCCAGCAGCGCAGCCCCAAGCAGGCCTGCTTGCAGTGCGCGAACCACCATATATTTGCTCATAAAACTACTTTCCGGTTACCAGAGGGGCCTGGTCGCGCTCTTGCACATTGACACCCAGCGCATTGAGCTTGACCTCAACCAAGCGCCGATATTCAGTGCGGACATCGAGCAAGCGCCAGGCCTTCTCATATTCGGCAATCGCGCCGCTCTTGTCGGCTTTCAACATCAGTGCATCTCCTTTGCGGTCAGCGACCAGGCCTTCAAAACCGACAGGAAAGTCGCCATTGAGCAATGCAAGTGCTGCATCGTGGTTTTTTTCATCCAGCAAAATCGCTGCCAGACGCAGTTTGCCCATTGCCTGGTAAGCCTTGTCCGATGCCTGTTCTACGACCCAGGTCAATATGGCTTTGGCCTGATCGGGCTTGCCAGCATCAACGTATTGCTTTGCCACCAGAAGTGCCGACTGCTGGGCGTAAATCGTGCTGCCAAAACGGTCTTTCATCTCTGAAAACACCCGCTCAATCTTGCCCAGGTCGGCTGACTGCACAGAACGGTCGACCTCGTCAAACAGCGCTGCCGCCTGCGTGGCCTGGTTTCGCTGCCAGTATTGGTAGAAGTTCCAGCTCGCAAATGCGCCCAAAATGACAATCAAGGCCCAGGTGATTGCGTTGCCATACTGTTTCCAGAAATGCTTGATTTGGTCAAGCTGTTCCTGTTCTTCAAGATCGAGTTGATTCGCCATAAGGTGCAAAAGTTAAACCGCTGATTGTAGGGTTGGGGCCCACTGCGCCAGGTCGGCCAGTGCGCGGGTTTCTTGAATCGCCTGGGCATCGCGCAAGGGCTTGATCGTGACTTGCCGTGCGCAGACTTCGTCGGCACCAAACACCAGCGCAAAGCGGGCACCGCTGCTGTCAGCCCGCTTGAACTGGCTTTTCAGACTTCCCATGCCTTCAAGTGTGCTGCTGTGCATCTGCACGCTCACACCGGCCAGTCGCAGCGCCTGCAACGTGGCCAGCACCAGCGGCATTGCGCTGGAATCGCTCACCACGGCATAGGCATCAGGCAACGGTAGCGCAGGCGAAAAACCGGAGGCACGGGCAAGTTCCAGCACGCGATCGACCCCTAACGCCCAGCCCACCGCTGGCGCAGGTTTGCCGCCAAGTTGCTCAAACAGGTAGTCGTAGCGACCACCGGCACAGACGGTTCCCTGCGAGCCAAGGCGATCAGTGACAAACTCAAAAACGCTCAGGTTGTAGTAATCCATGCCCCGTACCAGACGGGGATTGATACGGTAGGTCACGCCATTGGCATCCAGTATTGCGCGCAAGGCGTTGAAATGTGCCAGGGAATCGGTGCCTAGAAAATCCAGCAGTTGGGGTGCCGACTCAACCACCGCCTGCATGTGCGGGTTTTTGGTATCGAGAATACGCAAGGGATTGCTATACAGGCGCCGACGCGCGTCTTCGTCCAGCACGTCCGCATGGTGCTCAAAGTGAGCAATCAAGGCCTGACGGTGCGCCAGTCGTTCACCTGGCTGACCCAAGCTGTTGATTTCAAGGCGCACATCGGTCAGGCCAATCTCTTGCCATAGCGCGGTGGCCATCAGGATCAGTTCTGCGTCAACCTCGGCACCCGAAAATCCCAGCGCTTCGGCACCAATTTGATCAAACTGCCGATAGCGGCCCTTCTGCGGGCGCTCATGGCGAAACATCGGCCCCATGTAATACAGGCGCTTGGGTCCGTCATACAACATCGAATGCTCCAGCGCAGCACGCACCACACCGGCAGTGGCTTCTGGCCTGAGCGTCAACGGGTCACCATTGAGCCGATCCTCAAAGCTGTACATTTCTTTTTCGACAATATCGGTGACTTCACCCAGCCCCCGAACGAACAGCGGCGTGCGCTCCACAATGGGTGTGCGGATGTTTCTATAGGCATAGCGCGCCATCAAGGCGCGCACATTGTGCTCAAGCCACTCGACCGCCGCCGAATCTGGCGGCAGCAGGTCATTCATGCCTTTGACAGCAGTCAGTTTGTCGATTTTTGGGGCAGTCAATTTTTCAGTCATGAATTCGCATTTCCAGCGGAGACGGGCGAGCGCTGGCCAAAGCGCTCGTCCACATAATTTTCAACCAGTGCCTGAAATTCCTGGGCGATATGCTCGCCGCGCAGCGTCAGGCGCTTTTCACCATCAATGTATACCGGTGCGGCAGGGGCTTCACCGGTACCCGGCAGGCTGATGCCGATGTCGGCCTGTTTGCTCTCACCCGGGCCATTGACAATGCAGCCCATCACCGCGACCTTCATTTTTTCGACACCCCCTGAAATGTGGTGCTGGTGGTCCTGCCGCAACCGGGACATGCCGTAACACTGGGCACAAAGGAACGCAATTCAAGCGCCTGCAGAATTTCAGCGGCGATCAGCACCTCTTGGGTACGAGACTCGCCGGGCTGCGGTGTCAACGAAACCCGGATGGTGTCACCAATGCCCTCTTGCAGCAAGATCGACAAGGCCGCCGCTGAAGCGACTGCACCTTTGACTCCCATACCCGCCTCGGTTAAACCCAGATGCAAGGCATAGTCACAGCGTCGGGCCAGTTCACGATAGACAGAAATCAGATCCTGCACACCACTGACTTTGCATGACAAAATGATCTGTTCTGGCCGCATGCCCATTTCAACAGCGCGCTGGGCCGAAGCCGTGGCAGATGAGATCAGCGCCTCGTACATGACCGGCTTGGCACCCCACGGGACGGCACGTGCGCTGTTTTGGTCCATCAATGTAGCCAACAGTTCCTGGTCAAGACTGCCCCAATTGACACCGATGCGAACCGGTTTGTTCCAGCGCATGGCGGCTTCAATCATCAAGCCAAACTGAACGTCGTGCTTGTCACCCTTGCCGACGTTGCCAGGATTGATCCGGTACTTCGACAGCGCTTGCGCACATTGCGGAAAGTCAGTCAGCAAACGATGCCCGTTGTAATGAAAGTCGCCAATCAGGGGCACATCCACGCCCATCCGGTCCAACTGTTCGCGAATGGCGACCACGGCTTGTGCCGCTTCGGGGGTATTGACCGTCAGCCGCACCATCTCAGAGCCCGCAAGGGCAAGCTCCTTGACCTGGATCGCCGTACCAATCACATCAACCGTGTCCGTATTGGTCATCGACTGCACCCGCACCGGCGCATCTCCGCCCACCGTGACGACTCGACTACCCCAGCACACTTGCGCCTGAAGAGATTTTCGCGGCAAGGCACTGACACAAGCGATGGGGGGCATGGTTTGCGCAACTTGCATTACTTCACCTCAAATCTGGCAACGTTGTCTTTAGAGAACGACGTCACATCGAACGGCTTGCCGCGCACGGTGACTGCGACCACATCGGCTCGCCCCAATACCACCGACAAGGGCAATGCGCCTTCAACCCGCAACACCTCTCCAGCAGCCGCCATCTTGCGCAACTGCAAGTTATCGCGCGCATCGGTTACTTCAATCCAAGTTGCATCACGTACTTGAAGCGTCAGAATCGACTCCGTAGAAACGCCGACCAGTGCTGAACTGGACAAGGCCATTGCGTCCGCAGCCGCGCTACCACTCGCTCCAACCACCGCCACGGGCATGCTGGCCGGCGCAAGTTCGGATCGAACAACTGTCGGCACCGGTGCCGCCTGCGATGCCGTGTCT